>CAZEFG010000012.1:0-8449 GCA_964511355.1 uncultured Iamiaceae bacterium | reverse complement strand
CCCACCGGCCAACCGCTGGTGGCTCTGGCCTACCTCGACCACCATCACAGTGGTGTGGTGAAGGACGCCTTCGTCGTGAGCGCTGACCAGGGACACGTTACCGAGATGGTGCGCCAGCAGCGCCTGTCGCGCAACCATCGCCTCCAGCAGCTTCACCCCGCCGATGCCCGAGCCCGACTCGAGGCAGCCATGCACCGGGCCCACCGACTGGTCGCCCGCCATCCGACCGAGTCGTGGCCGGCCAGCCGTCCGTTGCTGAGCTGGCTGTGCCGACAGCTTCCCAGCGGAGGTCGAGCCCGGACCCGACCCACCTGGGCCTCCGAGAACAGGGCCGGTCTGGCCGTCGCCGTCGCCCGCTCCGCGGCGCATCCGCTCAGTGCCGGTGCCCGGGCCACTCTCGATGCTTTGATCCAGGTCGCCAGCACCCTGGGCTCGCGCGACCCCATGCACTGGAGCCCGGTGGCGATCGAGCTTCTGTTCACCGAACGGCTGTCCAACGCGGCGGCGGTCGAGGGGTTCGACCCCCACCACCTACCCCAAGCCCTGGAGGCGCTGGTCCGATTCTCCCACCTCGAACGGGGGCTACCGGCCGAGGCCACCGCAGCCACCGTCGCTGCCATCGACCGCTGCTACCGCGAGGTCGACGAGTTCCCCGTCCCGGCACCCCGACGCGCCGCCCGGCCTCTGCTCGACACCCTCTCCGAACTCGACAGCCAGGGCATCGACCTCACTGCGCAACCGCACTCCGAGATGCCGACCATCGATCGGGTCGGATATCACGAAGTGCTGCGGGCCAGCCTGTACCGAGCGGTCGGCGGCCGTGAGCAATTGCGGCAGCTCGACACCGTGGCATTGCCCGACGAGCCTTTCGACTGGGCCGCCGTCCCCCCCGAAGCCACCGCCGTGGTGTCAGCGGTGATCGAACTGGTCGACGACGCGACTTTGTCGTTGTTCGGGATCGAAGCCCGCACCGCCGCCCGCCGCCTGGTCACCCGCCTGGCGGTGGCGTATCCAGTCGAGTTCGTGACCGGAGCCGACGCCGAACCGGTCCAGGTGGCACTGGCCACCTGCTGGATCGTGGGGCAGGCCAACGCCCTGCTCGACGAACCGGAACAGCGCGCCGCCCTGGCCGCCCGCTTCGACGCCACCCTTCCTCCCCGCCTGGTGACCCCGATGCTTCAGGGACTCGGTGTCGACCCCCACCAGCACGGTGGCCTCGACCTCGGCATACCCGAACTCCTGGTGTCGGCGCGACGCCGCGTGCTGTGCGCCCAGCGCGACGAAGGGCTCCCCGACCTCTAGATCGGAGAGCCCTCGCCTGAGTCACTGCTCCCGCGCCTATCGGCGCGAAGCGAAGATCCGCAGGATGTACCAGAACATCGTCATGATCGAGGCGAACAAGCCCGCGGCGGCGGCCACGTAGGCCTCCTCGGGGTAGTGCCTCAGCGCCTGCTGGGTCTGGTACAGGATCGCCGCCCCGGCCAGGCCGATCATGGCCACCGAGAACCAGGTGCCGAGGTTGAAGCCGAACAGCACTCCGCCCACGATGGCCACCAGGGCCAAGCCGAAGCCCCACATGACGATGGGGCGCATGAAGCTGAGGTCGGTGGCGGTGGTGAGGCCGATGAGGCTCAGCACTCCGAAGCCGATGGCGGTGACGACGGCGGCGTTGAGCACCGGGGCGGTGCCCTGGTAGTTGAAGACGTAGTACAGGAAGGGGGCGAAGATCACCGACTGAGCGGCGGCGGTGGCGAACAGCCCCATGTATTGGCGGCCGATGTTGCCGAGGTCGGCGACGGCCTGGGCGGCGAACCAGTTGACCACCATCACTCCGCCGAGCATCAGCAGCCAGGTGGCACCGCTGTCGCCCATGAAGAAGAACTCGAAGAGCATCTCGGCGATGCCACCGGTGAAGAGCACCACTTCGACACCTACGAACACGGCCAGGGCCAGGGCGATGTGCTGGTACACCTTGATCATGAACGTGCGACGACGATCGTCGTCGAGGGTGATCACCGGAGGTGATGGAGTGGGGGTTGCTGCGTACAAGGGAGACCTCCGCCTCAGAGTGGTTTGATGGCCTCATTTCTAGCAGCAACCCGGCGAAATCGGCGGCCGACCCCCACCACGATCCGCCGGAACGATCGGTCCCAGGCAAGGCCGAAGAAGACGCCGAAGACCACCACGCCGGTCAGCACCATCACCACCGACCGCTCACCCAACCAGGTCGCGATGTCGATGACCACCGCTCGCCAGCCACGGTCCTCACCCACCATCGCGGCGCGGATCCATCCCTGGTGAAACACCAGGACCAGCGGCACCAGCACGACCAGCACCACCATTTCAACCAACGGCGCCTTGCGGGCGGGTGGCGGCTGAACCCCTCGACTTCGAGCTTGGGCAACCTCGATGAGGTGGACACGCCGAGCTTGGCGAAGCCGCGACCAGGCCGAGATGACCCAACCCGCAGCGGCCAACCACAGGACGAAGGTCACGATGGGCCACCGACCCAGGAAGAGCGAGTGCCGCCAGGCCCGTTCCGGATCGCTGGTGGCGGAGCCGGTGACCACGTCGGCGATACCCGGCCCGATGAGGGCCAGAGCCACCACCAACAGAGCCAACAACGCCGGTAGAGCTGCGATCACGCCTGATCGGACGATGGCCACGAACAGGCCCAACACCAGAACGCCAACCGCCAGCAGCACCAGTCCGCTGTTGATCTCGACCCCGGTGCGGCCGCTCAACAGGAACATGGCCACGATGGCTCCGGCCACCGCCGAGAGCGTGGCGGTGACGGCCATGCCCGAGCGCGAGGTGGTGGTGGCGGCCCGGGTGATTACATAGCCAACGAGCGCGACCTGACGGAACGGACGTGCCACCCGAGACGGCGAGCGAAGCCCCGATCGCTCGCCCGTGACCATGTTGGCCACGACCAGACCGGCTCGCCCGGCGGTACGGGTGAGCAGGTCTTCGCCGACTTCGCCGGCGGCGGTCTCGGCACCGATCTGACAGCGGCGGAACAGCCGGTCGACGTCGGCTTCGGCCAGGTCGGTGATCGCCTTCGATGCGGTGGCGCTTTCGAAAGCCCGCCGAAAGTCACCGCCGTCGCCCTCTCCGGCTCCCTCCGCCTTGCTGCGCAACACCGCGAAGTACACCTCCGGGAGCTCTTCTCGGGCGATCGCCCGTTGGATGCGGCGCACGAACGCATCGGCGGTGTGGGGCAAAGCGGTGGGGGCACTGACCAGATGGCTGACCTCAGGCAGCAGGAAGCCCAGCTCGCTTTCGATCGCCCGGCGCTCGTCGTCGGTGATCCCTTCAGGGTCCAACTCGGCCAGGGTGGCGATGACTTCATCGGGCAGCACTCCGAGTTGGCGCAGTCGACGGGGATCGAGCACCAGCCGCACGAGCTGGGATGCACCGTCCATACGGCCCCACATCCAGTCGTTGGCCCGCCATGATCGCTTCACGAACGCGCCCAGACGGCCGAACTCGACCCCCGCCAACTTGTCGGATGGCCGACGGGTGGGATCGATCAGGTTGCTGGCCCGCCAGCTCACCTCGATCAGTTCGACGGGGGCGTGACGGCGGGTGACGTCGCCGAGCGAAACCGCTACGACGTGCACCGCGACCAGACGACGGACCATCTCTACGGCATCGGCGGGGCCACCCTCGGCTGTCTCCCCTTCCGACCTCGCCAAGAGCGCGTCCAGGTCGCCGACGGCCAGGGAAGCGTCGATGACCTCCTCGGCCCAGGGGTCGTCGATGGAAGGGAGCTCGATGGTCTGGACCACTTCGCTCAGGCGGCTCGCCGTACTCGCCAGGTCGAGCGCCAACTCCCAAAGGCGCGCGGTGATCATCGCTCGCTTGACGTTCTCGGTGAGAGGGCTGACCGCGACATCGGTCTCCGGCTGGGGTATCAGCGCCGGTTCGGGCCACACCCGATAGCAGTGGGCCGCCCATTGGGCGAGCTGAGCGGGTCGACGCCGGAGCGCCTCGGCCCAGAACGCCGAATCGACGTCTCGGATCTCGCCCAACGCGGCGAGAGTGCGGTGGATTGCGGCCCGCACCTGACCGAGCTCGTCCCGCTGGCGCAGGCCGACCACACTGAGCGGGAGCTGGTAGGTGCGGCGCACGAGTTCGAGCAGGAGCCCGGCTCCGTACTCGATCGGCGCGATGCCCCAATGCCATTGCGGCCCAACCTCGATCTCGGTCTCAAGGTCCGAGGGCAGCCAGTCTGGAGTCGCCCGGGCCGCATCCACCAGCGCCTCTTCGACCTGGCGGCGAGGAAAGTCCAGCTCGGACAACCCGGCCGCCACCCGGTCGAGCATCGACGACACCGACAGCACGGCGCGGTCACGGCGGAACTGGGGGTACAGGGTCACCGCCATGGCGGCGATGGGGTCGGGCGCGCCCGTGAGTGTCGGGGCGGCGCCGACCACCCGCGAGATCGACCGACCGATATCGACCGAGCGACGGATCCGCTCGTTCTCGTCGCGCAGTCCGTCGATCTCGTGGCGGATACCGATGTTGTGTGGCGCGGAGATGGCACTGGTGGCCACCTCGACCAGGTTCGGCACCGCCTCCGGGTCGTCAGCCTGGTTGGGGGCCCCTTCGCTCGGGGTCGGGTTGACGTAGAGGGCGACGCGACGAAGCTCCGACCCAGCTGACTTCTCGATTATCCGCTCGCGGGCCGCTCCGATGGGCTTGTTGGCCAACACTCCCCCGTCGACCGCCCATCGACCTACCGAAAAGGATGCCCGGTCACCAAAGCTCGGGCGGTCGCGCACGTCGTCGGCCACCGGCAGGTAGCTGGCCTCGAACACCCCCGGGATCGAAGCTGAGGTTCTGGCCGCCAGGCCGAGTCGGCGTGACCAATCGGAACCGACGCCGAAATCGGGGGTACGGAACCGCAGAACGTGGTCGAGGCGGGTCTCTTGCAGAACCTGGCCGATGTCGTCGGTGCGGTGGGTGAGCTCGCCCGACATGGTCGTGACCGTCAGCGCCAGATCGATGTCGCGCCGATGGGCGAGCATGGGTGAAGCGCTCGCTCCCGGGGCGGAGCCGGTGCGGCTGGCTTCAGCCTGGAAGGCCAGGTCGTCGAGTACGGCGGTGAGCCGGGGCCAGAAGTAGTCGTCACCCCGCAACAGCGACGGTGGATCCTTCTCGTTGGGGCTACGGAGCAGCGCGTCGACCGAGCCGAGATCCATCCAGGTGTCGCGCAACCCCAACACTGCGGCGGTGGGGGCGCGCAGGGTCCAAGCGGTCGACAACAGAACCCCGTTGAGACCGCCAGCGCTGGTGCCGGTGACCACGTCGACCAGCGCCCTGGTCTGGGTCAGCTCGAGCAACCGGCGGTAGGCGTGGTCGGAGGGGCGGGGGTCGGCGAAGCAATTGACCAGCCGGTAGAGCTCAGCGGTCACGCCTCCGATCCACACGGCCAGGCTGGTGCCGCCGGTGAGGATAGGCGCGATCCGCAGTTCGCGCCACAGCTCGCGATCGTCGCTGGTGGTGCCGCCCGCTTCTGCCACATGGTCTCCCGCTGAGTCCCGCTGTCGACCGACAGCGGCGGCGAGCCTAACCGGTGCTACCTGTGGCAGCCGGGCAAAGTTGGCCTTCGGGTCGGCGCTGCCATCATGGGCGGGTGACCTCTCATGACCCGCCCCGGGCCCTGCTCGACCTGCCTCACGCTCTGATCGACGCCGACCGACTCGACCAGCGGTTGGGCGGCCGTTCGCCGGTGGTCTTCCTCGACTACGACGGGACGCTCACTCCGATCGTCAACGACCCCGACCAGGCGTTGCTGACCGCCGAGGTACGCCAGGCGGTGGCTGACCTGGCCGAGGTAGTGCCGGTGGCGATCGTCAGCGGGCGCGATCGGGCCGATGTCGAAGCCCTGGTGGGGCTGCACCAGCTCGTCTACGCCGGCAGCCACGGCTTCGACATCTCGGGACCGGGACTCGCCTACCAACACCCCGGAGGCCAGCAAGCGCGTGCGGCTCTGGCCGCGGCAGCCGACGACCTGGACCTCGCCGTGGGCGGCATCGACGGTGTGATCGTCGAACGGAAGGCGTTCGCCGTCGCGGTGCATTTCCGCTTGGTCGCTCCCGACGCGGTGGCGGCGATCGACCGGGCGGTCGATGCTGCCCTAGAGGCTCACACCGGGCTGCGCCGCACGACCGGCAAGATGATCTTCGAGCTCCGGCCCGACCTCGAATGGGACAAGGGGCGGGCGCTGCGCTTTCTGCTCGACCACCTGGATCTCGATCAACCGAACCTGGTGGCGGTGTTCGTCGGCGACGACGACACCGACGAAGACGCGCTGGCGGTGGTGGCCGACGACGGCGTCGGGGTGATCGTCGGGCGGGACGATCGCCCGACCTGGGCGCACCTACGTCTGACCGACCCCAGCGAGGTGGCCGAGTTCTTGACCCGGCTCACCTCGCTCGAGGCGAACTCCTAGAGACTCCTAGAGATCCTGGGTCAGAAGATCTCGAACAGGCCGGCGGCGCCCATGCCACCGCCTACGCACATGGTGACAACGCCCCACTTGGCGCCACGGCGCTTGCCCTCGTGCAGGACGTGGCCGGTGCAGCGAGCGCCGGTCATGCCGTAGGGGTGACCGACCGAGATGGCCCCACCCGACACGTTGAGCAGCTCATTGGGGATGCCGAGGGTGTCGCGGCAGTAGAGCAGCTGGCTGGCGAAAGCCTCGTTGAGCTCCCAGATGCCGATGTCTTCAACGGTGAGACCAGCCTGCTCGAGCAGCTTCGGCACGGCGAAGACCGGACCGATGCCCATCTCCTCGGGCGCACAGCCGCCGACGGCCATGCCGCGGTACGCGCCAAGAGGTTCGAGACCCCGACGCTCGGCCTCGGCGGCCTCCATGAGGACAACCGCGGCGGCGCCGTCGGAGAGCTGGCTGGCGTTGCCGGCGGTGACGTTCTTGCCTTCCTTGGCGAAGTGGCCGCCTCGCCACACCGGGCCGAGCTTCTGGAGGTCTTCGATGGTGGTGCTCGGCCGGTTGCCCTCGTCCTTGGAGAGGGTGACCTCTTCCTCGGTGGTCTCGCCGGTCTCCTTGTTGAACAGGGTCTTGACCGTGGTCATGGGCACGATCTCGAGATCGAAGCGACCCTCTTCCTGGGCCTGGGCGGTGCGCTGCTGGGACTGCAGGGCGTACTCGTCCTGGGCTTCGCGGGAGATCTCGTAGCGCTGGGCGACCAGCTCGGCGGTCTCGATCATGGCGGTGTAGATGCCCGGAACGGCGGCCCGCAGCTCGGGGTCGACCATGCGGTGCACGTTCTGGTGCTCGTTCTGGACCAACGAGATCGACTCGACGCCGGCGCCGACGGCGATCTGTTGGCCGTCGACGATGATCTGCTTGGCGGCGGTGGCGATGGCCATGAGACCTGACGAGCACTGACGGTCGATGCTCTGACCCGAGACGGTGACGGGCAGTCCGGCCCGGAGGGCGGCCTGGCGGCCGATGTTCATGCCCTGGGAACCCTGTTGCAGGGCGGCTCCCATGACCACGTCGTCGATCTCGCCTCCTTCGAGGCCAGCACGCTCGACGGCGTGACGGATGGCGTGTCCGCCCAGGGCTTGAGCCTGGGTGTTGTTGAAGGCGCCCCGGTAGGCCTTGCCGATCGGGGTGCGGGCGGTGGAGACAATGACGGCTTCGCGCATGGGTCGAAGTTACCGCCGAGATCGCCCGCCGTCGAAGTGACGGCGGCCACATCAACCGAGATCAGGTGGTGGGTTCGAGGAGCAAAAGGCCGTTGTGGGTGTTGGAGGTGGGCAGATGGGTGGCGCGGTAGACCTCCCGCACCTCCGGGGTCAACGCTCCCCGCATGATCAGCCACATCACCAACTCGATGCCCTCCGAGCCGGCTTCACGCAGGTATTCGATGTGAGGGATCGCCGCGACACGCTCGGGATCCGCGACCAGACCGTCGAGGAAGGCGAGGTCCCAGTCGACGTTGATCAGGCCCGCCCGTTCGGCCTGGAGCTGGTGCGACATTCCGCCGGTGCCGAAGATGGCGATGCGGGCATCGGACGGGAACGACTCGACCGCCCGTCGGATGGCCTTGCCCAGGTTGAAACAGCGGTTGCCGGTGGGCGGCGGGTACTGCACCACGTTGACGGCCAGGGGGATGACCGGGCAGGGCCACTCGTCTACCTCGCCGAACATCACCGACAGAGGCACCGTGAGGCCGTGGTCGACCTGCATCTCGTTGACGATGGTGATGTCGAACTCGTCGAGGATGAGCGACTCGGCCAGGTGCCACGCCAGTTCCGGTTCGCCGGGCACCGGTGGCACGGGTCGGGCGCCGAAGCCTTCGTCGGCGATGGTGTACATCGGTGCGACCCCAAGGGCGAAGGTGGGGATCAGGGCCAGCGAGAAGGCGGAGGCATGGTCGTTGTAGACCACGATGCAGGCGTCGGGCTTGAG
>CAZEFG010000011.1:0-20612 GCA_964511355.1 uncultured Iamiaceae bacterium | reverse complement strand
CCGGCGTGCGGCCCGCCTCGACATCCTCACCGCCATCGCCGCCCCCTGACCGACCTCCCCGCCTCCCTTCCCTCAAGGCGAGGCGGGGTTGAAGGTGCCTTCGATGATGGCGACCATGTCGGCGTCGTCGACCTGGCTCGTCACCCAGGTCAGCTCCTCGGTGTCGACTCCCTCGGCCCGCTCCACCTTGAGCGACCGAACCGCCCCGGATGCCTCGTCGAAGCAGTAGGTGGTGCGGAAGCCATAGGGCGGAACCACCATCTGGCGGGCCAGGCGGAGGAAGAAGCAATCGTCCTGCTGGCTCACCCGGTAGAGGGGGTTGGTCCCTTCGACGTGGCGGCGCATGAGGGCAACTTCCTCCGCCACCATGGCATCGGGATCGACCTCGCCATCTGCCCCCGGTTCCAGCTCCTGGCTCCGACACTCCACCTCGGCGGTCAGGTCACCGGCATCGAGTTGCTCGTCGGTGACGGGGAGCCGGTCGCAGGTGAGCATGGCGTTGCCGATGCGGCCACTCCGGGACTCGGCCCCGGCTCGGACCCGATCCGGGAGCCGCTGAGCGAAGACCCGGGTCTCGGTGGCCGTCGCTCCCGCAGTCGTCGACCGATGCCAATGCGAGACCACGATGTAGTCCTCGCGTCGGCTCCGCTCCCAGGCCGACAGGAACTCCTCGGCGGCGTCGGCGGTCTCGGGAAGCGAGGTCGAAGGGCCTTGGTCACCGGCGACGGCTGGCCTCGATGGCTGGTCACCGCTCAATGACCAAGCAGCGACGGTGCCCGCTCCCAGACCGACCATCAGCCCGACGACCACCAAAAACACCAGCCGATGCGGCGTTCTGTCTTGGTCGCCGTCCTCGCCGGGCATGGCGCGACCATAGTGTTGGGTTCCGCCGGTCAAGCGGTCACCCAGGAGGACACCCGTGCCCACGGCCAACAACGGTTCCATCGAGCTCTACTACGAGACCTTCGGCAACCCAGACGATCCGACCATGCTCCTGGTCAGCGGCCTCGGCAGCCAGAGCGTCCGCTACACCGATGAGTGGTGCCAGCGGCTGGTCGATCTCGGGTTGTTCGTGGTGCGTTTCGACAACCGCGACGTGGGTCTTTCGTCCAAGATCGAGGACCCGGCGCTGGCCGATTACACCCTGAGCGACATGGCCGCTGATGCGATCGCCGTGCTTGACGCGGTCGGTTCCGAGGCCGCCCATGTGATGGGGTTCTCGATGGGCGGCATGATCGCCCAGACCATGGCCATCGAGCACCCCGAGCGGCTCCTCTCGATGACCTCGGTGATGTCGACCACCGGCGACCGCGACGTCGGGCACGCATCGCCCGAGGCCGCCAAGCTCCTGGTGACCCCGGCTCGACCCGACCGAGAAGGGGTGGTCGAGCGGGCCATCGAAGGCGCCAGGGCCTATGGGTCCCCCGACCACATCGATGTCGAACGCCTGCGCCAAATGGCCGAAACCGACTTCGATCGCTCCTTCTACCCAGCGGGCGTAGCTCGCCAGTTGGCCGCCATCGGACGATCCGGCAGTCGTAGCGAGGCTCTACGTTCAGTACGGGTCCCGACACTGGTGGTGCACGGTGACCAGGACCGGCTGATCGACATCAGCGGAGGGCGCCGCACCACCGAGGTGATCGAGGGAGCCCGCTTCGAGGTGATCGAAGGCATGGGCCACGACTACCCGCCGGTGTTCTGGGACCAGCTGGTGGCGCTGGTGGCCGACCACATCGGTGTGGCCGACAGCTGATTAGCTCAGCTTCAGAAACAACTTCTCCAAATCGTCTACCGCCATGGAACCGTCGGTGGCGGTGTCGGTGCCGGTTTCGCTGGACACGCAATCACGCATGCCCGCCGCCACCAACCGGAAGCTGACCCGATCGAGTGCTGCCTTGGCCGCCGCGAGCTGCGTCACCACCGACTCACAGTCCTGCCCCTCGGAGAGCATGCGCTGGATACCCCGAATTTGGCCTTCGAGTCGCCGCAGGCGAAGGACAACATCATCGGTGACCTCTTCGGGGAAGCGCATACCCCGCAGGGTACCCGTCAGGACGGGCCGTAGCGCAGCCCGCTGAACTCCCCATCGGGCACCAGAAGCACCGGTCCCGCCGATGCGGGGACCACCACCGTGGTTCCCGCATCGATCACGAGTTCGCCGATGGTGGCCCGGCCCGAGACGCCGAACACGGCCAACCACCTGTTGTCGGGATTGATCATCACCGCCTCGTCGGGGGTGAGCCGATCGATGACGAAGTAGTCACAGGCCACCAGGCGCACCTGGCCGGGACCCAGTGTGTGCGGCTCGGGCATCGGCGGCGGGGGGGCCAGATCCGCACACGACATGGCGGCATCGAGGTGGAGCTCGCGGTCGGCGCGGCCCCAATCGAACAGGCGGTAGGTCGAGTCCGACGACTGCTGCAGCTCGAACAGGACCAGGCCGGCCCCGATGGCGTGCACCGTTCCGGCCGGGACGAACACGGCATCGCCCTCGCCCAGCTCGACGAAGTTCAACAACTCCGGCAGGCTGCCGTCGACGGCTGCCGCACTGACCTCGTCGTCGGTGGGTTGGCCCCGAAACCCCAGGTAGACCCCGGCCCCCGGCTCGGCCGCGAGGACGACCCAGGCCTCGGTTTTGGGGTCTCCTTCGCAAGGGTGAACCTGCACAGACAGGTTCTCGGCACAATCGAGGCGCTTGGCCAACAGCTCGATCGAGCCACCGAAGGCTTCAGGATGCATGGCCGCGAGCTCGGCGAGGGTGCGGCCGGCGTGAGGCCCGTCGGCCACGATCGAGTGACCGTGCGCGTGGGCCGACAAATCCCAGGCCTCTCCGATCTTGGCCCCGAGGCGCGAACCGCCCCACACCCGTTCGGCCAGGTGAGGGCTCAAGGAGAAGGGGGCGTCCACGGGCATCGGGCCATGCTAGGTCCGTACCGGCAGCGGACTCGATCCGGCATCCTTGGACCATGGACCAGACGATGGCTGCCCTCACCGAGAGATGGAGACAGGTCGCCGCGCATTTCGACTGGCCTGAGTCGTTGGCCACCGAAGTTCGCGACGAGCTCTTTGCCCGCTACCAGGAACCTCATCGCCACTATCACTCGCTCGAGCACGTCCACTCAGTGCTCGTGGCGCTCGATGAGCTAGTCGCTCCCGGGTCGCCGTCGGCCGCCGCCCGCCTGGCCGTGTGGTTCCACGACGCCATCTACGACGGGGTGGCCGGCGACGACGAGGAGGCGAGCGCTCGACTCGCCGAAGACAGGTTGAGCGCGCTCGGCACGCCGCCTGAGGTCACCGACTCGGTGGCGTCGCTGGTGCGAGCCACCGCCGGTCACGCCACCGCCCAGGACGACATCGAACCCGAAAGCGACATGGCGCTGATGCTCGACGCCGATCTGTCGATCCTGGCGGCGGCCGATCCGGACTACGACCGCTACGTCGAACAGGTACGGGCCGAGTACGCCCATGTTCCTCCCGACCGGTTCGACCTGGGGCGCCGAGCAGTTCTGGCCGGACTCCTCGCTCGTGAGCGCCTCTACCTCAGCGCCGCGGGGGCGCGCCGGTTCGAGGCTCGGGCCCGACAGAACCTCGCTCGCGAACTGGCGAGCCTGCCGAACCCCAGCGGTTCGGTCTGAGGTCAAGCACCACGAGCGCCGCGGCGAGGGCCAGCACCGCGACGACACCCAATACCCGGAAGGTGAGCCCGCCGGCGGGCGCTTGGTCGGCCAGCGCCATGACCACCAGGCCAAACGCCCCGGTGGCCAAGGCGACCGCGCCGGTCTGGGCCAGCCACGAACGCCCCACCTCCGGATCAGCCACCATTGACCCGACCCCGCCCCCTGACGCCGAGCCATGACCGACCGAGCGCAGATCATGGCTTCGCCACGCGGACTCCACCGAAACCCACAGCAACGGAGCCGACACGACCAGAACCCCGGTCGATGCTCCGATTCCGGCTGCCACCACGGCGGCGCCCATGGCCAGACCCGCTCCGGCCAGGTCCAGGCTCGACCAACCGGTGAAGGCTCCCGCGACCATCGCCGCCAACGCCACCACCATCAAGCCGCCGACCGCGGGCGACGAGGTCTCGACCGTCAACAGGACGGTCAGGGCCAGCGCCGCGGCGGTCGAGGCATGGAACAGGCGGCGGGCGTTCATCGCGCCGCCCGCAATACCGCGTTGCGAAACAGCCCGATCGACCGAAGTACATCGTCGAGCGGCTCACCGTCGAGCCATTGGCCGACGGCGATTCCTCGGGAGCGGAGATCGCGACGCACGGCCTCCTGTTCGATCTCCCACATGCGCCGGGCCAGTCGACCAGTTCGGCTCGTGGGCTTCTCGACGAAGGGGCCAGCCACGACCTCGACCACGGCGACATCGAAACCCCGGGCCCGCAGGGTGGCCAACGCGCGGATCCCCCTCGGGTCGAGCAACGGCGACAACGCCACCACCAGGCTGCGCCGGGGTAGAGCCCGAGCCGGCAGTACATCGACGGTCTTGTCGGCTCCACTCGCCCACAGTTCGGTTTCGATCAGCGTCTCGACGATGCGGTAGAGCTGCATCGTCCCGCCACTCGGCCTGACCCAGCGCAGCACCCCGCCCAGGTCGACCAGGCCGACACGGTCGTTGAGGGCGATGTGGGCTTCGGTCAGCGACTGGGCCAGCTCGACCGCTCGCCGCAGGGTGTTGTCGATGGAGTCCCCGGCCACGGCGAAGCTGTCGAGGAAGACCACCACCTCGCCGCTGCGTTCCGGGTGCCGTTGGTCGACCCACAACTCGTCGCGTCGAGCCGTGACGCGCCAGTTCACGTCGCGGGCACGGTCACCGGCCACGAACGGTCGGCTGTCGGAGAACTCGACGCCATCGCCTCGACGGTTCGAGCGATGGCTCCCGGCGATCGACCGCAACGTCCGGGGAGACACGACCTGACGCAGGGTCGTCTCGGAGGGCAACACCCGGGCCGGTCCAGTGAGGAGCAGCTGACGGTGCTCGGCCAGCCCCCACCGGTCGGTGACCACCACCTCGACCTTCACGGGCTCGATGGCGCCCCATCGGTTGGCGACCAATTCGAACTCGACCAGGGCGCCATCGCGGGGACGAGAGCTGCCCACCTGGAGTTGTCGTCCCCCGGGCTGATCGACGGCGAGGTCGAGACCCGGAGGGGGGTCGACGGCAACCAAAGCCAAGCCGGGGCCGCCGCCGGTGAGCGTCACCTCGACCACCAGGCGCTCACCCTCGAGTACGCGCGTGGGATCGAGCACGGCGTGGGCGTCGAGCGCTGGAGGCCGCACCGCCACCAGCCCCACCGCCGCGATCACCACGAACGGCGCAGCCATCGCGACCAACTCCGGACGGCGGGTGATCGAGGCCCCCAACAATCCCACCAGGCCAACCGTCACCGCGGTGATCAGCCGGGGCGTCGGTCGACTCATCGCTACTCGGCTCCCAGGTCGTGAGCCTGGGGAGTCGTGACCCGATCGAGCACCTGAACGATGATCTCGTCGCCAGTGACCCCTCGCACCCAGAGCTCGGGACGCAGGATCACCCGGTGGGCCAGGACGGGCACCGCGACCGCCTGTATGTCGTCGGGGGTGGCGAAAGCTCTTCCGGCCATGGCCGCCCGAGCGCGGGCCAGCTTCACCAGCGCGAGCGAACCGCGGGGACTCGCCCCGGTCTGGAGCTGTGGGTCGCTTCGGGTCGCGTCGACGAGATCGACCGCGTAACCGATCACCGAGTCCGAGACGTGAACGGCCTCGACCGCCTGCTGCATCGACACCATGGTGGAATGGTCGACAACCGGCTGAAGCTCGACCTCGTCGGTGGAGCGGTCGAGCCGGCGGCGCAGGATCTCGCGCTCGCTGGCCGGGTCGGGATAGCCGATGTCGGCCCGCACCAGGAAGCGGTCGAGCTGGGCTTCGGGGAGGGGGTAGGTGCCCTCGTACTCGACCGGGTTCTGGGTGGCGATGACCAGGAAGGGCCGGGGAAGGCGATGGCTGGTGCCGTCGATGGTGACCTGGCGTTCGGCCATCGCTTCGAGCATCGCGGCCTGGGTCTTGGGTGGGGCCCGGTTGATCTCATCGCCGAGAACCAAGTTGGCGAATATCGGCCCGGACCGGAACTCGAAGTCGCGCTGCGACGGGTCCCAGATCGATGAGCCGGTGACGTCGGCAGGCATGAGGTCGGGGGTGAACTGGATGCGGTTCATCGACATCGAGGTGACCTGGGCCAGCGAACGAGCCAGCAAGGTCTTGGCCAGCCCGGGCAGATCCTCGACGAGGACATGGCCATCGGCCAGCCACGCCGCCAGCACCAGTTCGATCGCCGGGCGCTTGCCGACGATGACCTTTTCAACCTCCGAGACGATGGCCGCGGTGAGCGCGCCCAGCTGGTCGGGGGCGATGGTGGCTGGGCGAGAGGTGGCGGGTTCAGACGACATGGCTTCTTTCCGGTTGATGGGGTCCATCGGGTTGGCGTGACACGCCGTCTCGTTGGTCGAGGATTTCCTCGACGGCGTCGATCACCTGCTGTGAAGTTGGCTCATCGTGCTGCAGATGGCTGGCCAGGGTCGTGCATCCCATGGCGACCAGCCGCCGGTCGAGACGCTCACGGGCGCGGGGCCCTCCGGTGGAGGCAGAGATGATGAGCGCCTCCAGCTCGACCACCGCGGGCAGCCGCTGACGGTGATCGCGGCGGGTCGATCGGGACCACAGCGGTGCCGCGGGTCTCCACCTCGAACCGTGGCGAGCCAGCAGAGACCCGACCAGCTGCGCGAGGGCGATGCTGCCGACCACCGCCATGACCACCGCGACCGAGTGCGAACCCCGCTCCCCCGCGGCCGGCTCGAGCGCGTCGGTCAGCATCACCACAGCCACTGCCGCCACCAGGAGCAGCAGCAGGGCCCGGGCCAGACGGGTCAGCGTCGAGAGGCGGGGCATCACGCCGGGGATTCCAGGGGTTCGGGGCGGTAGGACAGAAGGTGGAGCTCGTCGCGAACCTCCACCAGCGCGTCAACAGCGGCCTGTTGGTCGGCGACGGTTATCTGTTGGGGCGAGAACATCGCGCGTTCGAACGCATCGGTGAAGCGCTGCACTCTCTCGGCGCTGACCTCGACCGCGGCCAGGACCTTGGCCAGGTACCGCGACGGGGTGTCGCCCGGCAGGCGGGTCACGTCGGCCATGGTCAGCGCGTCCTCAAGCCGGGCCCAGGCGGCGATGACCGCGGCGCGGGGATCGGGATGGGTTCGTAGATCGACCAGGGCGTCATCAAGAAGGCCGATCAGCAGGTCACGGCGGCGCTGCAGGGCGGTGTCGGCGTGATCGGTCGGCGGTTGGGACCGACCTCTGGCCGCCCACGCCAGGAGGCCGACGGCGCCGAGCACCAGACCGGCACCCACTATCAGCCACCAGGTCGAGCCGGCTGCTGGCGCGGCGGAATCGCCTGGGACGGTGTCGGTGTCCTGGTCGGTCGGGACGTCGAGTCCGGGTGGCGGTGCCTCGATCACCACCGGCTCGTTCGACGGTGTCCAGACGGTGAAGACGAACCACATCAGGGCACCGGCCAGCAACATGCCGGGGACGGTGCGCGACGGCTTCAGGGTGTGCTCGCCGGATCTCTCCGACACCGCCGAGATGATCAACCCGATCCAGACCACCAGCGTCATGGCGCCGAGAGCCCCGAGCAGGATGTCGAACCAGACCGCTGGCACATCAACCTGGGGAGCACTCACCTGGCGGTCGTCGTCGCTGGCGCCGGCCGCCAGGAACGCCACCAGGCCCAGGACCAGGACGGCGACGAGTGCAGCAGCCACCACCGACCGCCGGCGACGCCGTTCCGAATCAGGCCCATGGTCAAGTTCGCGGCTCATCGCCGCGCCGAGGTTAGTAGCCGCGCCTTCGCCGACGTGATGCAGCCACTGGCACGGCCGGGTGCCTCGGCGGCGGCGGGTTGGTCGACTACGGCAGGACCGCGTCGGTGGGAAGGGCCACGATGCCGGTGGCGCCGAGGGCGCGAAGGGCTCCGAGCTTGGCCCACAACTCGGCCCGCTTGACCACCAGATGAGCGGCCACCAGGTCGTCGCGCTCGGCCAGGGGCAGAACCGTCGGCGAGGCCAACCCGGCGAAGAGTTCAGTGAGCTGTTCGAGCCGGTCAGGGGCGATGTGCAACAGCAGGTATTGGCGCTGGCGGGCGTCGAGGGCAGCCCCGATCCGCAGTTCGAGATCGGCCAGGGCGGTTGCGCCCCCCGAGTCGGGAGCGCGGACGAAACGAGCCTGGCACCGCTGCATCTCGGCCACCACTCGCAGGCGGTTGCGGGCCAGACTCGCCCCGGTTTCACGCAGGTCGACGATGGCGTCGGCCAGCCCCGCGGCACACACCCCTTCGAGAGCGCCCCCCATGGGTACCACGGTCACCTCGATGCCCTGCGACGAGAACCACCGCCGCGTGACCTCAGGCATGTGCGTGGCGACGATGGCCCCAGCGAAATCGGCGGTGACCCGGCGGCTGTCGTCGTCGCGGGCGGCCAGCACCAGATCCGAGCGGGCAAACCCGAGGTCGGCGGCGGGCCATTCGTCGATCTCGAACTCGAGAGCGATGTCGGTGGATATGAACGCGGCGGTGAGCCGGCCCGCTCGCAGCCAGGCGGCCGCATCGCGCGGGCGCATCTCGATGAATTCGACCCCCTCGATGGTGGCTCGGGCGTCGGAGCCGCGGAACATGCTGACCGAATAGCCCGCATGGTCGAGCAAGGTGATGACCTCGTCGCGGAGGCGACCCCGCGACGGCAACGCCACCCGGGCGGTCACTTCCGCCGCCCTTCGAGCACACCCATCACGTCTGACCACGCCACCCCGGCGCCGACCAGGCCCACCATCAGGTGATAGATCAAGTCGGCGGCTTCTTCGGCGGTGCGCTCATGCGACACGTCGGCCCGACCCAACTCGAGGCACACCTCAAAGGCCTCCTCCATGATCTTGCGTTGGGTACGTTCGGGGTCGGCCAGTAGTTCGGCGGTGTAGGAACCGGCGGGTGATTGGTCGCGGCGAGACTGCAGGACCGCTTCGAGGTCGTCGAGGAGCACGCGACGACGGTAGTTCGTCGGGCGACCAGCCTCGAAGTCCTTACGACCTCCGCATCGGGGCTTGTTCGCCGGATCGGAGCGATATGCGATCGGATCCTGCGATCAGCCGCCCGAGCGGGGCTCAGATGGCGATGACGCGGAAGGTGATGGCGTGCTCGGTGCCGAGCATCTCGCCGCCGGCACGGGCGAACCCGCTGAGCATGGCCCGCACGTCGACCGGGTCGGAGAGCCCGCCTAGATACGCCTCGTGACGTTCGAGCGACTCGACCCCGGCTTCAAGGTGCCCGGTGACGTCGACGGCGTGGGTCGGCTGGGCCACCGCCGAGATCCCCACCCAGCGCACTCCGTCCCACGGTTCGAGCCCGGACTCAAGCAGGTCGGGGAAGATCCAGCGGTTGCCGGCGTCGCGTGCCGCGTCGAGGACGGCGAGCCCGACGTTGCGGTGGTCGGCCATGTTGAGCATCGCCCCCGGCGCGTTCCCGCCGAAGGTGAGCTCATGATTGATGGTCACGATGATCTCGGGACGGTGACGGCGAATGGCCGCCGCGAAGTCGCGGCGCAGGTCGAGGTTGTACTCGACCATGCCGTCGCGGTGGTCGAGGAAGTCGACCTCGGTGACACCGACGACCGCCGCCGACGCCACTTCTTCGGCCTCACGCAGCGGGCCCGCCTCGTCGGGGTGCATGCCGTCGATCCCGGCTTCGCCCCTGGTGGCCAACACGTAGGCGAAGCTCTTGCCTTGTCCGGTCCACTTGGCCACCGCCATGGCGATCCCGTACTCGATGTCGTCGGGATGGGCGACGATCGCCAACCCGCGCTCCCAGTCTTCGGGCAAGGCTTCGAGGTCGGTGCTCATGGCGCCGAGGGTACCGAGAGTTCTCGGCGTCTATCTCCCCACGTTCGAGCACCGGCGCTGGGTACGCCCACTGCGACGGCCGGCCATTCCCAATTCTTGCTACGAACTCACCACCCCGCTGGCAAAGCAGCATCGGGAGATCTCGGGACCAGGCGTGGATCGGGCAAACCGCAGGTCAGATGGCATCTCCGGGACCACCACCGCCGATCAATCCGCGGCTCCGAAGCCTGAGGCCGTTACCAGACGGTCTCGACCAGTTCCGTCTTATGGATCTTGCCGTCTCGGGTGACCAGCGGCAGCTCGAGAGCGCGGGCCGTCGCCAGGATGAAGCGGTCCCACGGATCGCCGAGCGCATCTCGCGGGATCGAGACTGCGGCGTCGGTGACGGACACGTCGATCGGGTGCAGGTCGACCTTCGGCGAGGCCACCATCGTCGATCTGAGCTTCAGGACGTCCTCCGCGGTTACGCCTTGTGTCGTCTGGGTGACATACCAGAGATCGACGAGCGTCGCGACTGAAACCACGATGCCGTCGGAGGCTTCCGCTTCGGAGAGCGCTGCTGCGGCGCGTTCGGACAGCCGGGAAGACCCCTGGACATACCAGACGATGGCGTGAGAGTCGGCGACGACCCTCATGAAGGCTGGGCGAGATCCTGGCGCGCCTGTTCGCTCGCCCGCTCGAAGCCGTCCCAGTCAATGTCCGGGAGGTCTGGCAGCGAGCCGGCGAGGCCGGAAGGCGAGACGGTGGCATCGGTCGAGATGACGCGCAGGTGAGCGCCAGGTCGCAGACCAAGGCTGGCGAGCTGGTCGGCGGGGATGCTCCCGTCGTCAGCCACGACGAGTTCCTTCTCGCCCGTCGGCTCGAGTGCGCTCATAGGTCCAATGATACGACGAGATCACCTACGGGGGACGGTACCCAGCCCCCTGCTGGCCAAGCAGGGAACCGCTCAGGCCTCGGAGTGGGTCACCGGATCTTCGCCCATCCACTCGCGGAGAGTGTTCTTGAGCTTGATCTGCTGGATGAAGATGTCGTGCTCGGGGTCGAGGTGGTCGCGGTCGGTCATGGGCGCCTTGAAGTAGTACGACAGCCACTCCTGCACACCCGACTCGCCGGCACGAGCGGCCAGGTCGAAGAACAGGGCCAGGTCGAGCACTAGGGGGGCGGCGAGGATGGAGTCACGGCACAAGAAGTTGACCTTGATCTGCATCGGGTAGCCCATCCACCCGTAGATGTCGATGTTGTCCCACCCCTCCTTGTTGTCGCCGCGAGGTGGGTAGTAGTTGATCCGCACGACGTGGTCGATGTTGCCGTACAGGTCGGGGTACTCGCCGGGCTGGAGGATGGTGTCGAGCACGCCAAGCTTGGAGACTTCCTTGGACTTGAAGTTCTCCGGGTCGTCGAGCACCTCGCCGTCGCGGTTGCCCAGGATGTTGGTCGAGTACCAACCCCGAAGGCCGAGCATGCGGGCCTTGAGACCGGGGGCGAGGATCGTCTTCATCAGCGTCTGGCCGGTCTTGAAGTCCTTGCCGCCGATGGGCACACCGTTGCGCTCGGCCAGCTCGATCATGCACGGCAGATCGCACGAGAGGTTGGGTGCCCCGTTGGCGTAGGGCACACCCGACTGGATGGCGGCGTAGGCGTAGATCTGGCTGGGCGAGATCTCGGGATCGCTGGCCCGCAGGCCGGCCTCGAAGGCCTCGATGCTCTGGTGAACCTCGGTGGGTTCGCGGTAGGCCTCGGTGGAGGCACACCACACCATCACCAGCCGCTCACAGTCGTTATCGACCCGGAACCGTTCGATGTCGGCCATGACCGCTTCGGCCAGATCCCACTTGGTTTCGCCCTGCTTGACCCGGGTGCCTTCGAGACGGCTCACCCAGCGCTGGTCGAACACGGCGTCCATGGCCACCACGCCTTCGAGCTCGGCGGAGATCGGAGCCAAGTCACGCTCTTCGAGCACACCAGCGGTGCGCGCCGCGTCGAGGGCGTTGGCCGAGATCGGATCCCAGCCGCCGAAGACCAGGTCGTCGAGCGAAGCCAGCGGCACGAACTCGCGGATGAGCGGGTTGCGGTTCTCGGCCCGGTCGCCGAGGCGGACCCGGGCCATCTGGGTCAACGAACCGATGGGGTCGATGCCCTTGGCCCGAGCGTCGAGGACGCCGGCGATGAAGGTGGAGGCCACGGCGCCGAGTCCCGGGGTGAGGACTCCGAGGCGACCGGTGGCGGGAGCGATGGTACGAGCGGTAGGCATGTCGACCATCACATCAGCAATGCCATACAGAACACAATGACAGTTCAGCAATACTGAACTAATCGGCTCGTGCTCGCCTACCCTGGGCGGGTGGCCACCTCAGCCGACGTGCCGGTACCCAACCTCACCGTCCAACAGCTCGAGTACCTGGTGGCGGTGAGCCGATCCGACACCTGGGCTGATGCCGCGGCGTCACTCGGGGTCAGTCCGTCGGCGCTGTCGCAGGGCCTGGCCGAACTCGAAAGACGGATAGGGGTCACGATCTTCGAGCGGCAGGGCCGTCGCCGTCTGATCTCACCCGCGGCCCACGAGGTCCTCGCCTACGCCGAGACGGTGGTGGCCAGGACTCGCGACCTGGCCCGCTGGGCCGATCATCGTCGGGCGGGGAGGTCAGGCCAGGTCCGCGTCGGCATGATCGACGCCGCCGCCGTCCACCACTTCCCCGACGTGATCGCTCGCTTCCGACAGGCCCGACCCGACATCGACCTGCGGCTGATGGTGGCGCCCTCCGGAGCCCTGATGGAGGAGCTGCGGCGCGCCGGACTCGACCTGGTTGTGTGCGTCGAGCCTCGCTCCACCATCGAAGACGTGGCCTGGACGCTCCTTCTCACCGAGCCTCTCCGGGTCTATGCCCCCAATGCCATCGACGCGGCTCGGCCTCCGCGCCAGTGGGGCCCATGGGTCACCTTCCCGCAGGGCGCCACCACCCGGGGGGTCATCGCCGCGGCGCTCGCCCGGGTCGGAGCACCCTTCGAGGTGGTCGCCGAATCGCACCAACCCGAGGTTTTGCGCGAAATGGTGGGCATGGGGCTGGGCTGGACGGTGTTGCCGGTTCCCCAGGCCGAGTCAGGCACCAACCCCTTGGCCCCGGCCCGGGTGAAGCCCATCGTCGAACGGCACCTGGTGCTGGCCCGCCGCACCGACACCGTCGCCGACCCGGCGGTTAGCGCCTTGGGCGACGCTCTTACCGCCGCCACCCCCCACCCCTGACGGCTACTCCCATCCGAATCGCTCCCCATCGGCCCAGGCATTGCGGTCGTTGCCGAACGATGGGATACCACCCGATTTCAACAACTTGGCCAGGTGCATGACGTTCCACGTCAGGATGGTGGCGTTGCGGTTGGTGAAGTCGTGGTCGAGGCCCACGCCATCGTCGCCGTAGCTCGGGCCGGGGCCGATCTCGCCCAACCAACCGGCATCGGCCTGAGGAGGGATGGTGTAGCCCACGTGCCCCAGCGAATAGAGCAGGTTCATGGCGCAGTGCTTCACCCCGTCCTCGTTGCCGGTGACGATCACCCCACCCACCCGGCCGTAGAACACCGACTGGCCCTTGTCGTTGAGCTCGCCCGACCAGCTGTAGAGGCGTTCGATCACCCGCCGGCAAACCGACGAAGGATCACCGAGCCAGATCGGGGTGCCCAGCACCAGGATGTCGGCGGCCAGCACCCGCTCCATCAACGCCGGCCACTCGTCGGTGGCGGCCCCGTGCTCGCGCATGTCGGGTTGGATGCCAGTGGCGATGTCGTGGTCGATTGCCCGGATCGAGTCGATCGAGACCCCGGCCTTTCGCATCAAACCGATGGAGCGGTCCATCAACCGTTGAGTATGGGATTCGCCCGGCGATGGCGTGAGGGTGCAGTTGACGAACAGCGCTCGAAGGTCCGAGCCGTCGAAGGGCAGGTCGGCACCGTCGGAGGAGAGGTCGTCGCTCATCCCTCCAGCTGTACAGGAGCGGGGGGAACCTGTGAAGGGCCCGGCCGCGATTCCGTCGACACCAGCTTGGTTGAACCGGGCTGGGTGAGGACGGGGGCGGTCATGTGAGTTGGTGGTATCCGGGCACCTGATGATGCGGGGTGTCGAGATAGACCTTGGCTTCCGGCGCCCCGGAGAACCGGCCGTGGCTCCACCGAATCTCGACGTGGCCGTGCACGTCGTGGCGGGTGGCGGTGGCCCGATCGACGACCTCGGCGTGCCAGCCAACTTCGGGTTGCCCGGCATCGCGGGCCTCGATGCGAAGGGTGAGCAAGTCGTAGTCCTGAACCCAGTCCCAGGCCGACGCCACCCGCAGCCGCAACGACCGTCGGCGATCGGAGCCCAGAACGAAGTAGGGAGCGTCGCCGATGCGACAGAGGCGCCACAGCATCCGCAGGCGCTTGCGATCGGAATCAAGGGCCGAGCGCCAGCGCGATGCCGACTCGCGGGCCACCGCGGCGCACAGGTCGCGCCAGGGAACAGCCAACTCCGGCGGATGGGCCCGGGCGGCGAGAGCCGCTTTGAGGACTTGACGATGGGGCCGTTCGATCTCGGTCACCCGTTCGGGTAGTTCGGTGGCCACCCCGGTGTGCTGGCGGGCCACGTCGTAGAAGCGCTGGTACTGGTCGTCGGCCACGTCGTCGAACCAATCACCCCCGACCCGATCCTCGCCCACCAGGAGCCGTTCGAAGAGCCGGGCCGGGCCGCAGTTCTGGGTGATGCGGGAGAGGTACTTGCAGCTCACCTGGAATACGTGGTCGATGCGCAGATCGGCGGGCACGACATCGTCACCGGGCGGTCGGTGCGGTCCGCGCCACTCGACCAGGTGCGGCGGTCGTAGGCGCAGACCATCGTCGGCCCAGAGGAACGCCTGACCGTTGGCGAACGCGGCGGCGAAGTCCCGGGCATGATCGCCGGCTAAGTACAACTCGACCAGCCGACCCCAGACCTCGTTCGGCACATGGCGGAGCCGGTCGGGCAGACCACCCGACATCGCCTGGTCGAGGTCGGGGGCCAGGGTGCCCAGGGCGGTGGCCAGTTCGGTGATCTCAGTGAGCGCCCGGGCCATGGGTCAGGTCGAGCGGCGGGCGAGTTCTTCCGCAGTCCAGAATCCGACTATGGCCTCAGGCTTCGCTCGCCCCTGCGCATAGCTTCCGAGACGGTCGAGCGCCGATGGATCGAAGATGTCGATGATGTCGGTGACGGCGTCGGGGCCCGCTGCCCGCAACGCCATGTCGGCCTCGCTCGAGCGCCGGGGTAGAGCCGTGGTGAGAAGCACCAGTGGGCGCCCGGCACGAGCATGGCGTAGGGCGTGGGCGCGACCGAGGGACCGCCAGGCGACATCGGTTCGCTGGAGCCCGCCCCGGTGGGTGGTGTTGGGTCCGGCGACGTCGAACCACCACTCGGCGCCCTCGGCATCGGTGGCCACGAAGCTGACCGCGACCCCAGTCTTGGGCACCTTGGCGTCGCGTGAGGTGACGGTGAACGCCGCCTGGGTGAGCACGTCGTCGGCCACTTTTGACGCCGCCCGTTCATCGAGGAGCGGGGAGGCGGCGACCGGCTCAGCAAGCGCTTCAGCCACCCGCCGCTCGGCGATGGCGATGTAGTCAGGGTCGAGGTCGTAACCGGCGTAACGGCGACCGAGCCGGGCGGCGGCCACCGCGGTGGAACCGCTGCCCAGGAACGGGTCGAGCACTAGGTCGTCGGTGAAGGTGAAAAGCCTGATGAGTTGTTCGGGGAGCTCGACCGGGAACGGAGCCGGGTGGCCGACTCGCCGGGCACTCTCGGAGGGCATGTTCCAGACGTCGAGGGTGAGGGCCATGAAGTCCTCGGTGCTCACCGTGTTCTGATGCGGTAGGCCCCGGGCGGCTCGTTGTTTGGTGGTGAGGGAACGGTCGAACCGGCCCTTGCTGGCCACCACCACCCTCTCGGTGATGTCGCGCAGCACCGGGTTGGTGGCACTGCGGAACGAGCCCCAGGCACAAGAACCGCTGGCCCCTTCGCCCTTCTGCCAGATGATCTCGCCCCGCAGCAACATGCCGAGGTCGTCCTGGAGGATGCCGATGACATCGGCCGACAAGCTGCGGTAGGGCTTGCGGCCGAGGTTGGCGACGTTGACCGCGATGCGCCCCCCCGGTTCGAGCACGCGGAGGCATTCGGCGAAGACGTCGCGAAGAAGCTGGAGGTACTCGGCGTAGGAGGCGGGTATGCCGTCGCGGCCCAGTTCTTCTTCGTACTGTTTGCCGGCGAAGTACGGGGGCGAGGTAACCACGAGCGCCACCGAGTTGTCGGCCAGCTCGGCCATGTTGCGGGCGTCGCCGAGGACGATGGGTTGCTCGACCGGCTTGGGGTCGAGGACGGTTGTGTCGTCGCTGAGCTCGGGCGGCCGGAAGCGGGAGTAGAACCCCGATGAATCGTGTCCTTCTCGACGCGACACGCCAAAGTTCGACGTCGCGGTGCCCTTGCTTCGTCGCATTCCTGTCGCCTCCTGGAGGCGAGCCTAGCCGGGGGCTGTGACAGTCAGCGGGAGGTTGTCGCGCGTGTGTTCGATCCAATGGGACGCCCGCCGGATCCGAAACGCCGGAGCCGGAGCGAGTTGGCGACCACGCTCACCGACGACAAGGCCATGGCCCCGGCGGCCACCATGGGGTTCAGGAAACCAGCGGCGGCGACGGGGATGGCGAGCGTGTTGTAGCCGAAGGCCCAGAACAGGTTCTGAACGATGGTGCGGTAGGTGCGGCGAGACAGAGCGATGGCGGTGACCACACCGTCGAGGTCGCCACGCAACAGAGTTATGTCGGACGATTCGATGGCCACGTCGGTGCCGGTGCCGATGGCGATGCCCAGATCGGCCTGCACCAGGGCAGGAGCATCGTTGACTCCGTCGCCCACCATGGCCACCACCTGACCCTCGGCCTGTAGACGTTCGATCTCGGCCTGCTTGCCCTCCGGCAACACCTCGGCCATGACCCGGTCGATGCCCACCGACTCGGCGATGGCGGCTGCGGTGGTGGCGTTGTCGCCGGTGATCATCGCCACTTGAAGCCCCAACTCGTGGAGGCGAGACACCGTGGCGGCGGCGCCGTCCTTCACCGTGTCGGCCACCGCCAGCACACCTCGGGCCTGGCCGTCCCAACCGACGTAGACGACCGTCTTGCCCTGGCCCTCGATGTGGTTGGCCCGTTCGGCCAGCTCATCGTCGAGCTTCATGCCCGCATCGAGCAGCAGCGTGCGACGGCCGACTACCACCTCGGTGTCGTCGACCAGACCCCGAATCCCGTGGCCGGTCAGAGCTTCGAGACCGACGACCGCCGGCATGTCGCCCACCCGTTCACGGGCGCCGGCGACGATGGCGTGACCGATGGGGTGCTCGCTGTCGGCCTCGACCGCGCCGGCCCGGCTCAACAGCTCGTCGGCGCTGGTCCCCTCAGCCGTCTCGATGTCGGTGAGGGTCATCTCGCCGCGGGTGAGGGTGCCGGTCTTGTCGAACACCACGGTGGTGACGTGTTGGGTCTGTTCGAGCACTTCGACCGACTTGATGAGAACCCCGAGCTGAGCGCCGGTACCGGTACCCACCATGATCGCCATGGGCGTGGCCAGACCGAGCGCACACGGACAGGCGATGATCAACACGGCGACCGCCGCGCTCACCCCCTTGGCGACATCGCCGGGCACCAACGACCAGTAGGCGAAAGTGGCCAGGGCGATGGCGATGACGGTGGGGACGAACACCGCCGAGATGCGGTCGGCCAGCCGTTGGGCGCCTGACTTGCCCGACTGGGCGCTTTCGACCATGCGCACGATCTGGGCGAGCGCGCTGTCGCTGCCCACCGCGGTGGCCTCAACGGTGAGTACCCCGAAGGTGTTGATCGTCGCGCCGGCCACCTGCGAACCGACGGTCTTGTCGACCGGCACGGATTCGCCGGTGAGCATCGACTCGTCGACCGCGCTCGATCCCTCACGAACCACACCGTCGACGGGCACCTTCTCGCCGGGACGCACCCGAACCAGGTCGCCGACCGCTACCTCGGTCACCGGCACCATGGCTTCGAGACCATCGCGGAGCACCCGGGCTTCCCGGGCGCCCAACTCCAGCAGCGCGTGGATGGAGCGCCCGGCCCGGCCCTTGGCTCGGGCTTCGAGGTGCCGACCGAGGGAGATGAAGGCGATGATGACGACCGCGGCCTCGAAGTAGAGGTGGTGCCCGCCCGTCAATAGCTCGGCCACGCTGAAGAAGTAGGCCGACAGGGTGCCGATGGCGACCAGGGTGTCCATGTTGACCGAGCGGTGGCGGGCCCGTTCGACCGCACCCGCCAGGAACGGCCAGCCCACCCAGAACTGCACCGGGGTGGCGACCGCCAGCATCGACCATCGCAGCCAGCTCTGGTGCATGGCCGTGGGGTCGACCAGGTCGTACACCATCGTGGCCATCATGAAGATGGCGGCAGGCAGCGACCACAGGACCCGGCGACCCCAGGCGGAAGCCTCGCGCTCGAACCGATCGTGGGGGTCGTCGCTCTGCTCGTCGTCGTCGAGCCGGCCCACCACGTGGTAGCCCGCGCCTTCGATAGCGTCGCGCAGGAGGTCGATCTCCACCGGGCGGTCCATGGTGATGCTGGCTCGACCGGTGGCGAAGTTCACGTCGGCTCCGGTCACTCCGTCCTGGCGTTCGAGGGTGCGTTGAACCCGAGCTGAGCACGAACCACAGGTCATGCCCTCGACCGACAGGTCGATTTGCAGGGGACTCTCCTTCACAGCCATGCCTATACCCTATAGGGGTATATGCGAGGCACCAAGGAGTCGCCGCGCCACCGCCGAGAGGAACCCCAACATGCACGGCTACACCCACAACAAGGACGCTCACCTCAAGCGGCTCCGCCGTATCGAGGGCCAGGTCCGTGGCCTGCAGCGGATGATCGACGAAGACGCCTACTGCATCGACGTGTTGACCCAGATCAGCGCCGCCACCCGGGCCCTGCAGAGCGTCGCTCTCGAACTACTCGACGAGCACGTCCGTCACTGTGTGGCCAACGCCGCCCGCAGCGACGACCCGAACCACACCGAAGCGGTCATCGCCGAAGCCACCAAGGCCATCGAGCGCTTGGTCCGGAGCTGAGCGGGCACGCTACCGTCGCGTCGCCGTGGGGTAGCGGGAGGAACGCATCGGATGACCACAGATTCGGGAGGGCCAATGCCGGTCACCGTCGTGGTCCCCACGCGCCACGAAGCGGGCAACATCGTTCCGCTTCTGGCTCGCATGCCCGACGTTGAAGAAGTCCTGTTCGTCGACGACAGCGATGACGACACCCCCGACGCGATCGCCCTCGCCGCCACCGACGCGAGCGTGAAGGTCCAATTGCTGCATCGCCGCGGTGCCGATCGGGTGGGAGGCCTGTCGGGTGCGGTGGTGGCGGGTCTCGACCGCGTGAACTCCCCCTGGATGTGCGTGATGGACGGCGACCTCCAGCATCCGCCCGAGGTCATAACCAAGCTCATGGCCGCGGCGGGCGATGACATCGACCTGGTAGTGGCCAGCCGAAAGAACTGGGAGAGCATCAACGAGGGTCTGGGCCCGGTGCGTCGCCTGGTGTCGTGGGGCCTCGGCTGGGTCGCTCGGTCGCTACTGAGGTCCCGCATCGGCGACTGCTCTGACCCCCTCAGCGGCTTCTTCCTGGTGCGGGTCGACGCCCTCGACCCCCATCGGCTCAATCCCACGGGGTTCAAGATCCTGCTGGAGGTGCTCGTCACCCATCCCGATCTGCGTCGGGCCGAGGTTGGCTTCGCCTTCGCCAAGCGCGGGTCGGGCGACAGCAACGGCTCGGTGCGCGAGGCACTGCGCTACCTGCGCCACGTGGTGCGTCTCCGTCGCCGCCTCCCCGCCCTCACCTGACCTCCGCCCTCGCCTGACCTCGCCCTCACCTGACCTCGCCCTCATCTGACCTCAGTGCCTCCGCATTACGAAACCGGGTCAACCAGGGCGCGCTCACGTGCGCATCATGCACCCAGCGCACACGTGGGAACGGGCCACCGGATGCGTACCGTTACCGGATGCGTCTGATTCTGGTGCGTCACGGCGACGCCAACGCTGGGTTCTTCGGCACCATCGCTGGCGAGCGAGGTTGCACCGGACTCACCGACCTCGGCCGTCGCCAAGCGGGAGCCCTGCGTGATCACCTGGCTGCCTCCGAGCGCCTCCGCCCCGACCTGTTGGTATCGAGCACCCTGCCGCGGGCGATCGAGACCGCCCAGATCATCGCCACGGGACTAGGCGTCGAGCTGGCCGAGCAGGTGCGGGACCTCAACGAGGTCGACCCCGGCGAAGCCGACGGCCTCGACTGGGCCGAGTACCGCAAGCGGTATCCGAGCTTCGACATGGAGGTCGAAAAGGACCGGCCGTTCGCGCCCGGTGGCGACAGCTGGAACAGCTTCCATCGACGCGTCGACACCGTGCTGGCTCGGTTTGCTGCGCAGTACCCGGACCAAACCGTGGTGGCGGCGTGTCATGCCGGAGTGATCCAGGCTTCGCTGCGGGTGTTGCTGGAGGTAGCGCATCCGGGTCGGGGCACGGTCATGCGCCCGAGCAACACCGGACTGACCGAGTGGGAGCACGACCCCGAGCGAGACCGGTGGTCGCTGCACACCTTCAACGACGCCAGCCATCTGTTGGGTCTGGAAGC
>CAZEFG010000010.1:0-21790 GCA_964511355.1 uncultured Iamiaceae bacterium | reverse complement strand
AGTGTGTTCTCTAATTCCTTGACCAGAACCGCCGGATGCCGGGACATATAACCACGTTACATCAAAGAACAGATGTTCGCCGCCGGTTTCGACCCATCTCCTTGAGTTTCACAGTCGGCAGTAGGCCCGTTACCGACTGTGAGTGTGACCGGCGCGCGAGACGAGAGAAGGCGCCCGTAGAGGCTGCCGACCCGTGGGGACGGCTCGATGTCAACTGTCGGACAGCTCGCTGGCGTAGGGCCCGAGAGATTCGATGTCGAACAGACGGCCCATCTTGGTGAACTCGGTGGCGGCGGCGCGGACGAAGTCGCCCATGGTCACGCCCCGGTCGGCCTGGGCCGCCCGATAGGCCGCAGTGAGAGCCACGTTGCGGATCACACCGCCGGAGATCTCGAAACGGTCGGCCAGGAAACCGAGGTCGAGTTCGCCCGTGCGGGGCAATGATTGCGGCAGGTGCCGTTCCCACAACAACCGACGGTGAGCGGCGTCGGGAACGGTGAAGTGGACGATGACATCGAGCCGGCGGGTGAAGGCCTCGTCGATGTTGGAGCGCAGGTTGGTAGCGAGGATCGCCACCCCGTCGAAGCGCTCCATGCGCTGGAGCAGATAGGCGACCTCGACGTTGGCGTAGCGGTCCTTGGCGTCGGATGTCTCGGAGCGCTTGCCAAAGAGGGCATCGGCCTCGTCGAAGAACAAGATGCCGTTGATGCCCTCGGCTTCATCGAAGACCCGCCCCAGGTTCTTCTCGGTCTCGCCGATGTACTTGTCGACCACGGTCGAAAGGTCGATCACGTACAGATCGACGCCAAGTTCGCCCGCGATCGCCTCGGCCGACAGGGTCTTGCCGGTACCCGAGTCGCCCGCGAACAGTGCCGTTATCCCCCGGCCGCGCGAGCCCGGACCACCCATTCCCCACTCGTCGAGGACCCGATCGCGGTGCCGACCCCGCTCGGCCACCTGCCGAACCTGGTCGAGCAACGAGGCGGGCAACACCAGGTCGTCAAAGCCGCAACCTGGCTCTATGCGCTCGGCCAGCTGTTCGAGGCGACCGGCACTTTGGGTCCTCGCCCCCATGCGCACATGCGCGGCAGTGACCGGCCCCCCGTCGGCCGCGGCCTGCAGCCGGGCCGCGACCGCGGCCCGCACCGTGGCCTCAGGGGGGAGCCGGAGCAGGTTGATGACATCGTGGGCATCGGCGGCCAGCTCGGTACCCCGGGACTCGATGGTGGAGCGCCACAACTCGACCACCGGGGCGGGATCGACCTTGGGAGCGTCGACCACGAACGGCACCATGCTGCTCCACCTCGGATCCCACGCCACCGAACCGGTGATCAGCACGGGCCACGGGGCTTGCAACAAGGGGCGAAGGGATTCGGGATCGTCGACGAGGTCGTCGATCGGGCCCACTACGACCGCAGCATCCCGCAAGCCGCCCTCGCGTGCCGCAGCTGCTGCCAGGCCGTAGCGGGTCTGGTCGGGGCTGCGACGGGAGAGATCGAAGGCAACCGCCGGCACGTCAAGATCCTCGATCACGGCGGCGGCGAAGGCGCGCCCTGAGACCCCGCCACGCTCACGTATGTAGACCGCCCGGACCCCCGCCCGGACCGCCTCCGCCACCCGTTGCGAGGTAGGGGATGCCACCGCTACCAAACTCGCCTGCAGGTTGCGCAGCAGAGGATCGACCCGGTCAACACCCCACAGGCCACGAGCCACCCGGTCAGGGACGGTGTAGGGACGATCGGTCAGAGGACGATCGAAGCCCTCGACCGCAATCAGATGGTGGCGGACCAACGGCGAGTCCTCGCCGAACATCTCGGTGGCACTTCGGTGGTCGATGGGCGCATCCACCAGCCGCAGCGCCAGTTCGATCCAGGCCTTGCCCTGATCGCCGTGACGTGAAGCGATCAGCGCCCGCACATCGGCGTCGAGATCGACCAACACCGCGAGCAGCACCACATCGAGCATCGCCGTGCTCAGCCCGAATGAGGCCGCCACCCGCCGGGCGGTCAAGGTTTCGCCGTCGGCTTGGATCGCCTCGCCCTCGCTTTCCAACGCATCCAATGCCCGGTCGCAACGCTCCATCTCGAGCGCCAATTGACCGGGATCGAGCGCGGGACCGAGGAGGGCATTGACACGGTCGGCCACCAGATCGAGCCGCCCAATCAGGTAGGACTCGGAACGATCGTCTGTAGTCGCTTCATGGGTGATCGCCACGGCGCCATGGTCGCACACGTCGCCCATTTCAAGGGGAGCATCTTCGACCGTCCTCGACAACAACGATCGCGGTACGCTCTTCCCACCAAATCGGGAGGAACCCATGCCCCTCTTCGGCAAGAAGAAGCCCAAGGACCCGTCGAAGGCCAAATCCAAGGCCCCCAAGCGGTACGAGGACAAGGACCTCATCGGCGCGCCCCAGAGCATCGGCCACGACACCGCCAACGAGGTGTTCAAGGTCAACTACAACGACAAGAAGGCGATGTCCGGCGGCGCCACCGATGGCTACTTCAAGCCCGACGCCAACATGGCGCCCGCCAAATACGGCGTCGGCGCCTCACGCATCGCGCAGGGCATGGGCTGGGGATCGCTCATCCCCGAGACCCAGTACGCATCCCACACGGTGATGGACAACGGGACCCCCACTCAGAAGAAGGGCGCCGTGTCGAAGGGTGTCCAGAACAGTGTGCCTCTCGGTGGTGTGGTGTGGGAGACACAGGGCTCACAGCGTTTGCCGGTCGGCGAAGAGGTCTCCGACGTCAACCTCAAGGACGGCCACGTCCAGAAGCAGCTCAACCAGCTCCAATGGTTCGACTCCCTCATCGGCAATGCCGACCGCCACGGCGGCAACATCTTGATCGACCCCGCCACCGGCAAGGTCTCCGGCATCGACAACGACCTCTCGTTTAACCACAGCGCGGCGCTGAAGGCCAAGACCAAGAAAGGCGCCGACGACCCTGCCTTCGCCGAGGGGTACGGTGGCCGCGACGAGAAATACCTTGGCCTGCCGAGCCAGATCGACGAAGAGACCGCCAACACCCTCCTCGGGCTGAGCCCCAAGAAGCTCAAGAAGATGCTGAACCCCAAAGGCGCCGACCCCGACACCAAGTTGAGCGACCAGGAGCTCCAGCAGACCTACGACCGCCTGGCCAAGATCCAAGAGGTTGTCGGTGCCCAGAAGAAGAACGGCACCTTCGTCCAGCAATGGGACGACAACACCTACGACGCCGCGGTGAACGAGGCCCAGTTCGGCAACAAGGCCTACCGCAACTACATCCAGCGCCAAGAGGCTTATCTCACCAAGGCCAAGGACCCCACCAACAAAGACCAGTGGCGACCAGGCCAGCGCCAGGTCGACGCGCCCGGCTCACTGCCGGCCCCCCCGACCACGGCACCGACCCAGACCGCGCCTGTCCAAACTGCGCCTACCCAACCAGTGGCGCCCAAACCTGCCTGGGCCAACGCCAACAAGACGGGCGGCACCGGAGGCACCGGGCTCAAGGTCGGCGGCAGCCGTCAACGTCCGGCCCCCAAGCGCACCCCACCCAACCGGCCCATGCCGCCGCTGCCGCCCATCCCAGCGAGCACCGCCACAGCCTCGACGGCGACCAACGCCGACACCGGACGCTCCCTCAGCGACCGCGTGCTCGACACGCCCTGGGCCAAGGACTTCAAGCGGACCAAGCAGAAGGTCTGAGCTTCTCAGGCCCCCACCGACGCCAGGGCCTCCACCGGGGTGGCCTCGCCGGCCATCACCGCGTCGACCAACGGGAAATAGGCCAAGGCCGTTGCCGCGTTGTCGAAGATCACCCGCTCGATCATCTCTTCGGTGACCGGCGCCGAGCCCACCGCCAGCCCGGTGCGGAACCGAACCTGGCCTGCGTCGAGCTCGATCTCGAGGTTCCCCACGGTGAGGGCGGCGTTGGCCCGCGTGGCCAGCTCGGCCACTGCGTCGCGTCGCTCCTCTGGTATTGGTTCGGGATGCACCGAGTACACCACCAACTGATTGGCCGACGACACGGCCACGACCGCCATCGGGAAGGCTTGGGTTTCGGTGCGCACCAACGTGCGGACCAAAGTCTCGTCGTCGGTGTCGACCGGCCAGTCCTTTGATTCCAGGAACTCGACCACTGCTTGGTACAGGGCGCTCATCTAGGTGCTCCTCCGGTCGATATTGGGGGTGACGCTGCACTTCGTGCCCTCACCCGAGTCGTCGTTCCTTGGTACGCTCCGAGCGGCTGCGGGCGCTGCGATCCATTGGATGGGCACCAGTGTCGCGGCGAACGCTCATGTTCCACCTCATCGATCACGCTCTCGAACAGTACCTGCGGACCGAGGTACCTCTGCCCCCAGCCGACGTCGACCTCGCGTTCAACGCCCCGGCCAAGGACTGGAGCGCCCGGATCAGTCGGCCCACGGTGAACCTGTTCCTGTGGGACATCCGCCGCGCCGCGTCCAAGCAAAGGGCGGGCATCGACGAGGTCGAGATCGAAGGGGTCAAGTTCCGACAGGCACCGCCGCGGGTGATCGAGATGCGCTACCTGATCACCGCCTGGTCGAGCGAGCACCGCGACGAGCACCAGCTTCTCGGCAACGTCGCCCGGGCCATCCTGCTCAACCGCACCATCCCGTCGGTTCACCTACCCGCGGCCCTCGAGCTTCCCGACGACCGCCCGGTGACCCTCACCCTCACCACCACCACCGACCTCAAGCCCAACGACTTCTGGAGCTCCATCGACGGCCAGCTCAAGCCCGGGCTCGACGTTGTGGTCACCTTCCGGGTGGCGCTGCCTCTGGTCGAGGTGGCCGAGCCTGCCACCGGTGTCGAGGTGGGCCTGAACGACCTCCAAGATCCGTCGCGTTCATCCCGGCGGAGTTACGTAACGGGCCGAACCACCAACCCCGACGCGGTCGGGCGGGTGGTTCGCACCCGGCGGGGCACCGCCACCATTCATGAGGAAGGGACCTTCGTGGTTCCTGGACTGCCCGGCGACGAGCTGGTCATCGAGTCCGATCCTCCGGTCACCACGGAGATTCCTCCCGACGGGCGTCTCGACCTCGAGTAGCGCCCCCTGATGCACGTAGAGCTACGCACCCCGTTCATCGAGACCAGGCCACGCGACACCTTCCGGGTGGTGCTGGCGGTCCAGAACACCTCCGATGTCATCGACGACATCACCGTGCGCGCCGTTGGTCTCGACCCGGGCACGGTCATCAGCGATCCCCCTCGGCTTCCGCTCTTTCCGGGCACCGAGGGCACCATCGCCCTGACGATCACCCTGCCCGAAGCCTTTCCCGCGGGTGACCACAGCATTCCCCTTGAGCTCACCTCGGCCACCAAGCCCGACGAGGTCGCCACCGTGCACCTCCGCCTCGACGTGGCCGTCGATGACGACATCTCCATCACGGTCAGGCCCCAGAACCTCACCGGGGGACGCAAGGGTGAGTTCGAGGTGCTGTGCACCAACCGGGGCAACCGTCCCATCGACCTCACGCTGTTGGCGTCCGACCTCGAGTACGCCCTCAAGCACGAGTTCGAACCACCTTTCGTCGAGGTACCGGCCGGCCATGAGGTCATGGCGCTGCTCCGGGTGGTCGGCCGGCGGCCGCTCATCGGCCAGAACGCCGTCCGCCGCATCACCGTCACCGCTCTGGCCCCCGACCGCCAGATCGACGCCACCGCCACCTTCAACCAGCTTCCCCGTATCCGCCGGGCGCCGATCACGTTCGTGATCCTGGCCTCGATCGTGGCCCTGTGGGCGCTGATCTTCATGTTCGCCATCAACTCCTCGCTGGCCGGTGAACCCTTCACCAAGGAGTTCCCCAGCCGGGCCATGGAGTCGATCCTGTTGGCCGTCGGTGCCGACGAAGACGGCACCGGCGCGGCCACCCCCGCCGTCGGCGCAGCCGCCGCCCGCCTCGACCCGATGGTCGTCGGCGGTGGCATAACCGGCCAGGTGGTGGCGGCCCGGACCGCCGAGCCGGTCGGACGTATCACCGTCGAGGCATTCCGTCAGACCCGAGACGGGCCCCGCTTCGCCACCGCCGGTGCCACCGACGCCGATGGTATGTACGAGCTCGTGGGTCTCCCGGCCGGCCGCTACAAGCTGCACTTCACCGCTCCTGGGTTCGAAGACGTGTGGTATCCCGCCGGTACCAGCGACGCGACCGGCAGCGAGATCGTGGTCGGAGTCGGCGACACCGGCGAGCCCCGCAACGTCTCCATCATCGGGTTGCCCGGCGGTATCGTCGGCTCGGTCGATGTCGGCCAGATGGTCGCCCAGGTCCCCGTTACCGTCACCGCCCGCGCCGTGATCGACGGCGCCGTCGGCGAGATCGTGGCCGAGACCACCACCGGGTCAGATGCCACCTACAGCCTCGCCCCCCTCGACACGCCCGGCACCTATGAGCTGACCTTCACCGCCCCGGGCTATCAGACCGCCAGCGCCCGCGAACGCATCGACGGAGGCGAGATCGGGGTGGCCAACACCGTGCGCCTCAGCGCCGGTCCCGGTCGCATCACCGGCCAGGTCACCTCCGGAGGCCAGGCCCTTGGCGGGGTGACCGTCAACGCCACATCGGGTGAGCAGCAGTGGGCCACCGCCACCCCCACCAGCGGGGCCGTCGGGGTGTTCGAACTGGTCGACCTGCCGACCCCGGGTACCTACACCCTCACCTTCGAACTCGACGGTTACAGCCGCGAGACCATCGCCGTGGCGCTCGGCCCCGGTGAGTCACTGGCCGGTCTCAACGTTGACCTGGCCGGTGGCACCGGGATCATCACCGGCATGGTCCGCGCCGGGGGAGCTCCCCTGGGCGATGTCACCGTCGCGGTGACCGGCGGGCCCGCCGACGTCGCCACCACCACCCTCACCGCCGAACCGGTCGGCACCTTCCGCCTCACCGGCCTGCCCACCCCCGCCGTCTACACCCTGACCTTCAGCGCCGAAGGCTTCCTACCCCAGACCATCAGCGTCGACCTCCGTTCCGCCCGGTCCGCTGAGGGCGTGAACGTGGTGCTCGCACCGGCGGTGGGCTCCATCTCGGGCCAGGTCGTCGACGCCACCACCGGCCAGCCGATCAGTGGGGTCGAGATCACCCTCACCGATGGAACCGAGGAGAAGTCGACCCTGTCGGCGTCCACCCCTCCCGGCCAGTTCATGATCTCGGGGCTCCGTAGGGGTGCCTGGTCGATGACCTTAGCGGCGACGGGCTACCAGTCCCACACGGTGCTCGTGTTGCTCGACGACGGTGAAGACACAACGATCTCGGTCACGATGGTCCCGGTCAGCGTCCCTGCCCTACCGATCCCATGAGTCGCCATGCGCGTTGACGTCACCCCCAACAACGTCGCCATAGACCCCGGGCGTCCCGCCGCGCTCGTCGTTTCGATCTACAACGACAGCCCCGTCATCGTCGCCTACCGGATCCGGATCCTCGGTCTCGACCCCGCCTGGGTCACCATCGCCGATCCTCGTCCATCGCTGTTCCCCGACAGTTCCAGCGACACCGAGGTCATCTTCACCCTCCCTGAGGATGCCCCCGCCGGAACCCGCCGCATCGGCGTCGAGGTCACCTCCCTCACCGAACCGGCCACCACCGAGATCGCCGAAGTCGAGATCGCGGTGATCTCCGAGCCCGAGGGCCACATCGAACTGGAGCCGGTTTCGGTCTTCGGCACCCGTACCGGAACCTTCGGGGTGGCCACCACCAACACCGGCAACACCCCCCTGCACGTGACCTTCGAGGCCGACGACCCCGATGATCACCTCACCTTCCGGTTCGAACCACCCACCATCAGCCTGGCGCCCGGCGAGCGAGGATTCGTCCAGGCCACCGCCAGAGGCAAGCGCCCGTTCCTCGGATCGGCCGCTGCCCACACCTTCAGCGTCATTGCCGTCGACCAGCCCCTGGTCCGCCCCGCCATCGGCTCGCTGGTGCAGAAGGCCTGGATCTCGCGAGGTGCCATCAGCCTGGTCGGCCTCCTGGCGGCCGTCACCGTCTTCGCCGTGGTCCTCACCACCTCGTTGGGCCGGGTCGTCGACCGTACCCGGGCCAGTGAAGAGGCTCTACTCGAGGTCATTCGGGGAGAGTCGGCCGAGGCGGCCGTGACCAACCCCGCCACCCTCAGCGGCAACGTCACCCTCCTCACATCGGGCACGCCCGTCGGTGGCGTAACCGTCGACCTGTTCCGAGCCGACGACCAGACCCGGCCGGTCGCGTCGACCGCCACCACCGAAATGGGTGAGTTCACCTTCGGCACCTTGGCGGAGGCGGCCTACCGAATACGGGTGAGGGGTGCCGGGTTCACCGAGATCTGGTTCCCCACCGCCCTGAGCTTCGCCGAGGCCGAAGACATCGACGTGGGCGAAGGCGAGACCGTTACGGGTCTCGAGATCCGACTGGGCGGAGTGCCAGGTTCCATCCAGGGAGTGATCATCGGCGAGGACCCAGGTGGCGCCACCGTCAGCCTTGAGGTACCCGCCGACGTGATCGGCGGCGAGGTCGACGCGGTGGTGATGTCCGCCGTCGTCGACGCCACCGGCCAGTTCGCTCTCGAAGAGGTGCCGGCACCGAGTTCCTACGTGTTACGGGTCTCCAAACCCGGCTTCGCCAGCGCCGTGCGGCTGGTGAACATCGCCGCCGGTGAGAACATCGACGGGGTGGAACTGGCGCTGCGCAGCGGCGACGGCTCCATCAGCGGCATGGTCGTCGACAACTCCGGACCGGTGGGAGGTGCGACCATCGTCGCCACTGCGGGCCAGGTCGAAGCCCGCACCGCCAGCCTCACCCAGGCAGCGGTCGGCAGCTTCACCCTGCGTGACCTTCCCACCCCTGCCACCTACACCCTGCAGGTCACCGCCGAGGGGTACGCCACCGAAACCTTCTCGCTGCGCCTCGACACCGCCCAACAGGTGGGCGACTTGCAGGTCCAGTTGCGCAGCGCATCGGGCAGCATCGGGGGCACCGTGGCCATCGTCGGCCAGGGCCCCATCGGCGATGTGCTGGTCACGGTCAGCGACGGCGCCGCCCAATGGTCGACCAAGACGCTCAGCGTCGGAGCCGTCGGCAGCTACCTGGTGGCCGACCTGCCGCTGCCCGGCACCTACACCGTCACTTTCTCCCGGGCGGGCCTGGCCACCCAGATCCGCTCTGTCGACCTCGATGCCTTCGGAAACGGCAACCGCAGCGACGTCGACGCCAACCTCAACCTGGCCGACGCGGTGATCGGGGGGACCATCACCGATCAAGCATCGAATCCCTTGGGTGGGGTGCGGGTCACCGCCACCCGTGGTGATCTGAGCCTGGTCACCACCAGCGCCCACGAGCCTGCCGGGCGCTACGAACTGCGTGATCTGCCCGCTGGCACCTACACCCTGACCTTCGAACGACCCGGCTCCCAGCCCACCGCGGTTCTCGTGGCCCTGCGCGCCGCCGAGGTTCGTACCCTCGATGTCACCCTCGAACCGCAGGCTTCGGTGCGAGGCCAGGTCACCGTGGGCGGGGTGGCCACCGGCGGGCTCCAGGTCCGCCTGTTCCTGGTCGAGCAGTACCCGAGCACCATCTTGACCACCACGATCACCGCCGCCGACGGCACCTACGTGTTCGAGGCCCTCGATGCCCCCCAGACCTACGTGATCGAGTTCCTGAACCCCGGCGGAGCAGTGGTGGGAACCCGCACCATCACCTTGTTGGCCGGCGAGCAACGAACCGGTGTCGACTTCGCCATCCCCTGACCTGGCGCCGGGCCCCCGGGAACCGGCAGTTGGGCCGATCGACCCAGGTCAGGAGCCCTCGATAGGCGTAGAATGGCACCCGGTCCATGAAGGTTCCCAGCCGGGGTGGACGGTGAACCTCAAAGGGGCAAGGGAATGACAGCAGATCTAGGGCTGCGGTCGGAACTGATCGATGCGACACCTGGCGAGCCCCTCGCCGTCGTCGTCGATCTCACCAACCCTCTGACCACGGCTTCGCGGTTCCAGATCCGGGTGGTCGGGGCCGCGGCCGAATGGGCGGGCACCGCCCAGATCACCGACTGGCTCGAACCCGGGGCCCGCACCGCCGTCGAGCTCACCGTGGTCCTCCCGCTGGGTTTCCCAACCGGCGACCACCTCCTCGGCATCGAGTCGGTCCCGCTCAATGCCGACGGCACACCATCGCCCGACCAGACCCTTCGCCGGGTGGCCGACCTCACCATTTCGGTGGGGTCACTCGCCGGACTGCACGCGGTGCTCGAACCCCGCAACGTCACCGGTCGCCGCCGACTCAGCCTCACTCGGCTCGACCCTCGCACCTACCGACGCGGCCTGCGGCCCAGCCGGGCCCGCAACGGTCGGGCGGTCATCTCGTTGCGCAACCGGTCGTTCGAACCGATCCACGTGTCGCTGTCGGCCACCTCGCCGGGCGAAGAGGTCGCGATCTCGTTCGACCAGACCGAAACGGTCATCGAACCCGGGCGAATCGTCGGAGTTCAGGCCAAGGTCAGGGCGTCCCGGCCGTTGTGGGGTCGCACCCGCCGCCGACCCTTCACCGTCATCGCTCGCAGCACCGGCCATCAGATCTACCTCGAGGGAAGCCATTCCCAGACCGCGTGGATCCGCCCGGGGGCCCTCAAGGGCGTTGGCATCCTCACAGTGTTCGCACTGTGGGCAGGCACTCTGGCCCTGGTTTACGACCGCGTCATCCAAGAAGACGCTCCCGCCGACACCGCCGAACAGGCCGGAGCCGATGGCGGCACATCTGATGGAACCGACGGCAACGGTTCCGACGACGGCGCGGGCGGCAATGGGTCCGGTGGTGCGGGTGGAGAGGGCGAAGAGGCCAGCGTCCGCGACCTTTCGATCTCGGCCGCGCCTGTCGAGGCCAGCGGACAAGTCAGCGCACGAGAACCCCAAGGGGTACGGGTGCGGATCAGGTCGGTTTCGTTGGTGGACGAGATCAGCCCCGACGCCACCTTGGTTTCGGCGCCACCCGGCAGCAACACCCGGGGCGTCAAGCTCCTCGGTCGCCGGGGCGGGATGATCTACAACCGGATCGTGCCGGCCGAGGTATCGACCACCACCGACGACGAGGGTCGTTGGGCGGTCGCCGGGCTGTCCGGCCCAGGGTTCTTCGAGGTCCGCTTCACCAAGCCTGGCTACGCCACCCGCGCCTACGTGGTCGAGATGCCCGAGGACGGCAGCCCGATCTCGCTCGACACCGAACTGGTCGCCGGCGACGGGTCGATATCGGGCGTCGTTCTGGGCCGCAACGGCGCCCTCGGCGACGTCGACATCACCATCACCGACGGCACCCTCACCTTCGCCACCACCACGCCCACCACCGGCGCCGTCGGCAGCTGGAGCGTCGAGGGGCTCACCACCCCCGGCACCTATCTGGTCACCGCCCGTCGCCGCGGTTACGCAACCGCCACCGAGTTGGTGCGTCTCGGCGGCGGCCAGGCCGCCACCGGCGTCAACATGACCCTCTCCAAGGGCACCGGCACCATCACCGGAATGATCCGCTCCACTGCCGGACCGTTAAACGATATAACCATCACCGCCTCCGGCGAAGACGTCGAGCGCACCACCACCAGCCTCACCCAGAACCCGGTGGGCACCTTCTCGCTCCCTGAGCTGCCTCGCCCTGGCATCTACACCCTCACCGTGAGCGCCGAGGGCTGGCTGACCCAGACCATGGAGGTGCGCCTCGACGGCGACGAGACCGAAGCCAACATCTCGATGGTGGCCCGAACCGGTATCGCCTACGGACGGGTCACCGACACCACCGGCGCGGGCCTGGGCGGGGTCGGCATCACCGCGGTGAGCGAGGACTTCACCTACAAGAACACCACCGCGCCTGACGGCCAGTTCGAGCTGGTGGGCCTCGAGCCCGGCAGCTACGTCATCGAGTTCAACAGCTTCGAACACCACACCGGTTCGTCGCTGATCACCATCGGGTCAGGCACCCTGCGCGAGGTCAACGTCTCGTTGTCGCCTCGCGACACACTCGAGCCTCCGCCCAACAACAGCCTCACCTTCAGCTTCTCGGCCGAGGGCAACATCACCGTCACCGAACGCACCACCGGGGTCACCGCCTCCACCGGGGGTGGTTCCAGCGCCAGCTTCGCCAACCTGCCGGCGGGCGTGCGCACCTTCGACATCACCGGGGTCGGGTTCCAGCCCGCCACCGTGCAGTTCCGCATGGGTCTCACCGGCCCGTTCTCCACCTCGGTCACCCTCAAACCGCTGGTGGTGGTGAACATCAAGATCACCGACATCCAGGGATCTCCCCTCCAAGGGGCCACCGTCGTCGTGCGCCGCACCGCCGACTCCGGCTGTCCGCCCGACAGCACCACCCCCGGGTGCCGTCCGTTCGAGGGCGTCACCGATACCCAAGGGGTGGCGCGCAGCGACAACGGCGCCGGAGGCGTACCCGAACTCACCGACGGCAATTGGCAGGCCGAGGTATCGATGCTGGGCTACCAGATCGAGACCCAGAACTTCGTCACCAACTACGACACGGGCGCGGTCATCGACGTTCCGATCGTTGTCCAGAAGCTGCCCCAACTGTCGCTGAACATCCGCGAGCCCCGTCTCGACACCAACGGCACGGTGAGCTTCCCCCCGGTCGACGATGTCCATCTCCGCCTGGTGGGGACCACCGTCGACGGTAACCCGATCGAGATCTCCGATTGGCCCGACGCCATCGACAACCGTTACACCCTCGCCGCCATCCCGCCAGGCGACTACCAGGTCGAGATGTCCCGCCCGGGCTATCGCACCGCCTGGTTCCCCGAGACCGGGGTCATCCAGCTCCGACTGAACGACGAACTGATCGAAGATCCGGTTCTGACCCGTATTCCCGACGCCACCTCGGGCCGGGTGGTCTGGGATCGGGCCGGCATCCTCCGACCCATCCAGGGCGCAACCGTCACCATCACCGGCACTCGCACCTTCACCACCGGGGCGGTCCCCAGCCCCATTCCGGGCACGTGGGTCGTCAACGCCACCGACAACAACGGCTGGTTCACCTTCGAAGGCGACGAAGGCCCCATCTTCGGTGACGCCACCATCACCATCACCCATCCCGATCATCACGATTTCGACATCGACGGCGACCCGAACACCCCCAACATCGTCCAGTCGAACACCGACCTCGGCGATCTGGTGCTCGCCCCACTTCCAGGCACCATCACCCAACGGGTTTACCTCGACTTCGGCGCTGGTACCGCGGACAACATCGGCGACAACGTGCGGCTGGAGGTCCTCAGTTCTCCTCCCGACGAGGACGTGTTCATCACGGGCTCAAACCTCACCCCGGCTGGTTCCGGCTTCGACGACGCAGTCGGGCGTTACTACGCCGACTTCACCCTGAACGATGCCTACCCCGGCGACTACCAGTTCCGGTACAGCTATCTGCCCTCGGGCGGGGGCGACCTCAACCGCTTCACGCCCGTGACCACCAGCAGCAGCGCCCTCGACCCGAACCGGGTGTTGACCCTGACGCCCGCCACCATGGCCGCCCAGGCCCAGATAACGGGTCAGGTGTTCTCGGTGATCGACACCGCAGGCAACTCGCCGGCCACCTTGGGCGGGGCGACGGTCGAACTTCGCCACGCCGGCGGTGGGCCCGTTACGGTCACTGAGGGAACCAACCCGGTGGTCCTCGGCTCGGGCGAGAGCGTCTACTCGTTCGTAGCTCTCGACGCCGGGCAGTACGAGCTGGTGGTGACCCGCGACGGATACACCTCCGCCGGCCTCGACTCGTTCAACCCGCCGACACCATTCACCCTCGGCACCGGCGCGCAGGCCGACTTGGGCCTGGTCATGCGACCGTTGTCGACCATCTCCTTCGGCGTCGACGGCCAGCGCTTCGACGGCTCCAGCATCCAGGTCCCCGGCGATCCCACCGTGACGGTGACCCAGCCCGGCAGCCCCGACCAGATCGACGTCGAATGGGATCCCGACCAGAGCCGGTATGTCGTCACCGGTCTCGACGCCGAAGCCTTCGCTGGCCCGGTCACGATTCTGCTCGAAGCCCCCGGCTATGACGACCTCACCTATGTCCTCGGCGGCGACGGAAGCCAAGGCGACATCGGGCTCGATTGGGGCGATCAGCGCCACCTCGGGAACCTCACCATGCAGGAGCTCCCCGGGCAGATTGCCCTGACTCTGCGAAGCACCGGCAGCTCCGTCGACCTCAGCCAGGCCCAGCACGACTTGGTCATCACCCTCTACGACGCCCAGGGCAACGTCGTACCGGGCGTTGTCTTCACGCCATCCGACACCGTGCCCGGCACCAACGCCCGGGTCTGGACCACTGGCGACCTTCAGCCCGGCCAGTACAGCATCAAGCTCAACGCCCACAACCATGCGCCTCTCGACGTGGCCGATGTCGAGGGCAACACCACCATCACCGTCCAGGGGGGAGTCTCCACCCCGGTCAACGCCGCCTTGTTCTCGGGCCGGAGCACGGTGACCGGCACCGTGACCCTCACCGTCGCCGGCGGGTCCTACACCGACTATTCCGATGCGGTGGTCCAACTGCTCGACGAGGACGGCGAGCCGGTCCTCGACGACAGCGATCAACCCCTTGAGTCCGGTCTCAATGCGCAGGGCCAGTTCACGATTTCCGGGGTCGACGATGGCCGCTACCACCTGGCCGCGAGCAGACCGGGGTTCACCCCCTTCGAGACGTCGGCCATGTTCGAGGTCGACCCCCCTGAGTCCAACAACACCCGCGTGTTCAACTTCACCACCGAGGTCGAACCCATCAACCTCCCCGCCATATTGCACAACATCACGGTGCACGTGACCTCGGCGGTGGGTGGCGATGTCGAGGGTGCATCGGTCCAGCTCGTCCCCGACCCTCAGTACACCCCCGGCACCGCCTTCGCCACCAGCGTCGACACCACCGACGAAGCCGGACTGGCCAACTTCACGGGGGTACGTCCGGGTCACTACGTGATCGAGGTCGACTCCGAGAACAGCGAGGGTGACCACCTCGACGCCACCGATACGCTCGCAATTCCGTTCCAGGACGCGGCGCCGGGCACCGCTTCGGTCGTCATCCCGGAGGCTCGTCTCACCGGTTGGGTCTCGATCGCCGACGCCGCCAACTCGAACCTCAACGGCTCGACCGTGTCGGTGTACACGGTGCCCACCTCGGGGAGTCCGGTGCTCTTCCGAACCATCACCTTCTCGGGCCTCGCCAGCGGTGTGCAACTGGCGTCGTACTCGATGTTCGTTCCGCCCGGAAACCTGCGGGTGGTCGCCAATGGTGCCGCCTCAGCCAACGCCACCTACATTCCCGCCACGGCCACCGTCAACGGGGTCACATCGGGCCAGAGTCCGACGGCAGGCACCCAGACCAGCCCGCTCGCCATCATCGAAGAGGCCCGGGTGAGCGTGGTGATCCGCGAGCTCGGCACCAACAACAACATCAACGGCGCCACCATCACCTGGACACGTTCAGGCGGCGGCAGCGCCAGCGTCACCGACGGAGGCACCGGCGACGCCGACGGATCCGCCAACGGCACGATCTCGCTCAGCCAGCTCCGCCCCGGAACCTACGACTTCACCCTCGTCGCCGGCACGGGTTACGCCACGGTGACCGTCGACGACATCACGCTTGGTTACGGGTCCAACCCCAACGTGGTCCTCAACTCGGTGGCCCACAGCACCCTCCGCATCGACTTCTCGGGCAGCAATGCCGGCGGCAACGCCTTCCAGGTCCGTCTGACCCCCGGAGCCAACGGCACGGCGGCGCCTTCCGTGCACGGCAACCTGACCACCAACAATGCCAGCACCCGCACCATCAGCAACGTGCGCACCGGCAATGGCATCTACACCGTGGAGGTGTGCCGCGGGGGTGTCTTCGGCGACGAAGGAACCGGCGACTGCCCGGCAGGCGAGTACTACGGAGTCACCAACGGAGTGACCGTGGCTCGGAACACCAACAACATCGTCACGGTGAACATGGCCCGGATACCTGTACCAACCACCACCACCGAACCTCCGCCCACCACTGCCCCCGCCACGTCGGTTCCCTGAGGCGGCCGCTCCCCTCAGGAGCCCGTCAGCTTGGTGGCGCGAATGTGCGGATATCGCACATTCGCCCCAGTAGGTGGGCGGGGTGGAGCGAGTTGTCGGCGAGAGGTGGGCAAGGTGGGCTGCCCGGGGTGCCTGCCCGACCGATGGCGCCGTAGCTGGGGATCGGTCCTGGCAGTTAGTGAATCACTGCCACCAGGGCGAGCGCGATAGCGGTGGGAACGCCGATCAGCGCCGCGTAGTACGGCCACAGCGGCGCGATCTCGGGCTCGGGAGGCGGCGGCAGGGTGGGCGCCGGCGGCGGGGGCGCGGCCACCACCGGCATCACGGGCGCGGGGTGCATGTCGGCGCCGCAGCGAATGCAAACCGTGGCGGTGTACAGGTTGGGTTCGTTGCAGCTGGGGCAACCCAACGAGGCGACCACCTGACGGCCACCAGCGCCGGGGAGGCGACGAAGCCCGACGTCGCCCTCGGTGGGCTCGCCGATAGGGCCGTCGCTGCTGCGCACCCAGAACAACGGGTAGTCACAGCGCCGGCAGAATTCCTGGGCGTCGCGACGGACCTGGTCGAAATGGCTGACCGTCCCACAGCTCGGGCAGGTGATGTCGGTGGACGGATTCAAAGCTGGCCTCCAACCGCGGCAGGAACAGCGGGCCACACCAGATCGCCCGCCACGAAGATCATTGCGGGGACATGCGCCGGCAGCTCTTCGCGAACCAGAGCCACGAAATCGGCGACGGTGACCCACCCGGTCGACTCGACCCGGATCTCGATGCGGGCCGGGTCAGCCGGGGCCTCGCCCTCGCGGAACACTCCCCCGGTCTCGCTGACCTCGACCGGTCCGTTGCACACGAGCTCCAGGAACTGCACCAAGCCCCGGTAGGTACCCCGCCACGCCAGGTTGGTTCCGGACTCGCGAACGATCCGGCGCTGGAGCGCGTCCGGAAGCGAGGGGTCGATGGAGTACTGACCGATCCAGGAACCGAGGTAGGGCACGAACGGCATGGGCGCGACGGTGTAGTCGACGATGTGCTCCAGATTGTCGACCCCCTCCATGTAGGTGGTGGCGACCTCCTGGAAGATGCGCACGAACCGGGTGAAGAAGTCGTCCTCGAGCATCCCCATGGGGAGCTGAGAAAGCAGCCAGTCATCGCCCCGCATCAACGCACCACCACCTGGTGATGGGCCGACAGGAACAACGATTGGGCGTCGAGACGCACCAACTCGCGACCCGAACCGTGGCGGGTGTTGGTGCGCAGGTCGTACTCGAAGAACAGGATCTCCTCGATGCGGTCGACCCCGTCGATGGTCTCGACCATCTGGGCCACACTCGCCGCGTTGATGTCGGTGTCGAACGGCCAGCCCTCGCCTTCGCTGCCCCCGGTGAGGGGGTTGATGAACTTGTACAGCGCGTCGAGGACCCGCTGGCGGACCAGACCTGCCGGACGTCCGGGCAACGACCGCACCAACGCGGCCACGGTGACGCCCTGGTAGTAGGGCGTACCCACCTCGACCCGGGTCCCGACGACCCGGCGCTCGTCGAGGTGGCGGCTGATGTCGGCCACCAGCTCGTTCGAAAGGGCGAAGTCGTCGAGCACCAGCTCACCAACGGGATTGGTCAGATGGGGAACCACCAGCACCCGGACAGGCCCTCCGGGAGCCGTGGGCGGTAGACACCTGGCCCTGGCCACCTCGGCCGAGGCTTCCATGGTGAGCCTCTCGTAGTCGTAGGCGGTCACTGCTCGCTGGCCCGTACGGATGGTCATCGGACCGCGGTGTTTGGCGTTCTCGATGGTTTCACCGTCGGCTCCGCCCCGAGCGGGAGTGAGGTTGCTGACTCTGTCGATGAAGGGAATGGTGGTCCGTAGCTGGCGCAACGTGGCCGTGCCGACATTGCCCACCGCTCCGCCACCCGTGCGGTAACCAGAGATCATGATCTCGGCTCCCTCAGGCGGGATGGAGCCGTGCTGGCGGGTGGAGCCGTCGGGGTAACGGATACGAGGACCGAAGCGCACCGTGCCCGACGCGCCGTCGATGACCACATGGCGATCTTCGGGCCCGGAGTTGGAGAAGTCGGCGACCTCCTGCCAGGTCTCAACTCCGTCAGGGGTCAGGACCTCGACGTGTTCGTTGGTCTGGCGGGGCAGCACCGGCGGATGGGCGAGTCGGAAGCTCTGACCGGCGGCCCCACCGCTGCGACCAAGCAGCTCGGCATCGATCCCACGACTGTGCTGGGCCTGGACGGTGCCGCCGAGGCTGGCCACCAACAACTGCCGCACCTGCGGCGAGGCCTGGTACTCGGGTTGGTCGGCTGCTGCGGTGGTGAGCCGGGCCCGCATCCAGTAACCGCGGGTACCGCCGAGGGTGAGTGGCGCATGCTCGAGAGGTACCACCAACAAGATGGCGCCGTCGCGGTTCATGCCGCCGGTGGAGTCCTCGTGCACCCGGGCGGGGATCCAGGCTTCGCCCGACCAGACCTCCCACGACAGCGGGGGTCGGGTGGGATCGACACCGATGCCCTCGATCGAGGCGGTGATATCGAGCCGCAGCAGGTTGCCGGCCAACGAATCAGCAAACCCCAGATAGAAGGCATCACCGGGATTGATGGGGTCGGAGCCGAACACCTGGACGGTGTCGCGCTCGTAGCGCAGGGCATCCCAGACGTCGGTGAAGCGCTCTTCGTCGACTCCGGCGGTCAGCGCGGCGATCAATTCCGGCTGGGCGATCTCGAGGGCGTGCTCGGTGGTGAAGATCACCTGGGACCCGTCGGCCTGCAACACGGTTGCCACCTCGGTGCCCTGGGGGACTCGCACCACCTGGTCGGTGATCGACGACAACCAGAACGTGACCTCAGCCCGAGCCACCGACGGCGGGAACAGTTCGATGCCGACCAGCTCCAGGAACTTGGTGTAGTAGCGGTCGGGCACCTGGTTGAGCCGGTAAAGGACCATCTCGCTCATCCACGCGAACAACTCGATGAGCGCCACACCAGGATCGGAGACGTTGTGGTTGGTCCACTCGGGGCAGTACCGGGGGATGAGGCGCTTGGCCTCGTCGACCAGATCCTGGAACCGGCGGTCGTCGAGGTCAGGGCTCGGCAGAGCCATGGGGTCAGTCCTCCTCGCGAGGGATCACGTAGAACGGGTAAACGAGGTTGCGACGGTCGTTGGTGGCCTTGACTCGGTAACTGACCGTGATCAGCACCGTACCTTCACGGCTGTCGTCGGGAACGACGTCGACATCTTCGACCTCGACCCGGGTCTCCCACTGGGCGATCGCCTCTCGCACGGCGAAGGCCATGAGGCCAAGGGTGTTGCCATTGATGGGTTCGAAGATGAGGTCCCAGATGCGACAGCCGAACTGAGGACGCATCAGACGCTCGCCGGGCGCGGTCGATATGACCACCCGCATCGACGCGTCGATCTCCTCGGTGCCACCCGACAGGGCGATGGAGCCGGTGTGGTCGACCCGCATGGGGAACGACAAGCCCCGACCGATGAAGTTGGATGGGTGCGGATTGTGCTCGGGACGGATGTCGCGGGGCGCGGGATGGGGATCGCTCATTGGAGCATCACCCGATGTTCACCTTGGGACCGCCCTTGATGTTGGCCTGCGGGACTCCCTTGATGTCGACGCCGGCACTGGCCAAGGCGACCTTGTTCGGACCCTGACTCAGCTCCACTCCGACCTGGCCCTTGAGCTTGATGTTCTTGCCCTCGATGGCCACATCGGATTCGGCCTTGATGGAGATGTTGTCGGCCTTGACCTCGATCGATGAGCTGTCGGTGAAGGTGATCTGCGCCTTCCCCGCCTTGATCGAGATGGGCTTGCCTTCAGGGACCTCGATGTCGAAGCGGTCCTCGCCGATGCGCAGCCGGTAGTCGGTGCCCGGCTTGCCGCCCGAGCCGAGTCCGAGGGCGATGTGGCGGGTCTTGTCGTCGGTGCCGTCGAAGAAGTCCATGTAGTGGCCGAGCCGGGACCGCACCGAGCGGCTGTTGATCTGCCCGTTCTTAACGAGCTGTTCCTCGGTGCTGTACACCTTGCTGTAGAGCCCGCCCATGACCACGGGGAAGCGGGTGTCGCCTCCCTCGAAGGCCACCAGGACCTCGTCGTCGACCTCGGGCAGGAACAAGAAGCCCCGATCGGTGCCGCCACCCATCGACAACACGCGCGCCCAGTGGCTGGTGTTGTCCTCGGAAAGGTACGGGAACCTCACCTGGACCCGCCCCAGGTTCTCCTCGGTACCGATGGCGGTGACCACCGCCGGGATCAACGGCGGCAAACCGCCATAAGCGCCAAAGTGCTCGGGAAGGTTCGGCCCTCCGATGAAGTCGGCCAACCCGGTGGGGACGCGATCGCCGCCGGTGAACCGGGTGAAGTAGCCCTCGGGTCCGTAGCGGTGTTCGGCCTGGACCACTTCGTAGGATCCGCCGAGATACTCGCCCACGACCTCGACGGTGGTGCGGGGAATGATGCCGGGGTTTCCGTACACCTCACCTTGGACCTGCACTGCCGCCGAGCGATACCGGTCTCCGATGGACTTGGCCAGCTTGTTGGCTTCAGCCGAGGATTCGGCCCGAAGGCTGCTGGTGGTATGGGTCACGCCTTCGCTCAGGTAACTCCTATTGGTCCCGGGGATCTCGTTCTCGAGGGGGGCCTGGAGGTCGGCGTCTCCCGTCACTTTCGCCTTTCCATCGCGGTCCCAACCGGTGACCGCCACTTTCATGGTGGCGACCGCCTGCTGGGAGACCGACATCCGCACCACTTCGCCGCTGAGGTGCACCGTGACGGTGTCTTGCGAACCCGCCTTCTTGAAGTTGAACTTGTCGTCGTCGACCCACCAGTCGTAGCCCACCCGCCGAGCCAAGGTGGAGATGAAGCCCGCAGCGGTATCGGTCTGCATCAGGTAGGGGATGATCTCGGAGGTCGCTTCGATGTCGCCGGCGCGGAGGCCGGCATCGCTCGCGACCTGCCTGGCCACATCCGAGATCGTCATCTCGGCGAAGGTCGTGACCTTCTGTTTCTGACCCAACCAGAACGACCCATCGTGGGCCACCACCACCAGCTCGCCGGTGCCTCGGTCGCGTTCGGCCCCGATCTCGGTGACGTGCAGCAGACCACAGACCATCTCGAAGGTCGTGGAGCCCTGGACCGGGAACTCGACCTTGACATGCCTGCCGAAGGAGAAGGGAAATTCCGTGGTGTCGTCGCCAAGACCCGGACTGAGGAAACGCATCGTGAGCCGGGTCGGTAGTTGGAGGCGCATCTCGATCGAGAGGCTGAGCATGCGTTGGGCCCAGCTCTGATCGAGGGAAATGCCGTTGACGAGCACCCTCGGGCCCTGGGTTTCGAAGGGGGCGACTGGAGCAGACGCAGACGCCGCGCTCACGATGATCCGCCCCGCTGGGGAATGGCAAGCGTGGTGCCCGGACGCAGGTTGAGGGGGTCTTCGATGCCGTTGGCGGCCGCTATGTCGCGCCAGGGGGTCGACGAGCCGTAGTGCTTGGCGGCAATGCGGTCGAGGGTTTCGCCCGGCTGGACCACGTGGGTGCGGTGCGGCTTCGGCGTGCCGGAGGTGGGGTTCTGCCGGGCCCAGTTGTCGTCGGGCTCGAACTGGGTCAAAGAGATCTCCGCCTTGGCCCGCAGCGGCACCCCTTCGGACGAGAAGTAGGTGAACGACAGGCTGAGGTTCGACACGACGGACTTGAAGGAGTGGAAGTCGCCCCAGTGGAACTGCACCCATGGGGGTCGACCGTTGCCCGCTT
>CAZEFG010000009.1:0-21883 GCA_964511355.1 uncultured Iamiaceae bacterium | reverse complement strand
CTTGTCGAGTTCGTCACGGATGCGCTCGGCCGACACGATGTCGATGCGGTCGGCCATGGCCACCACCGCATCGACCAGGCCCGGCTCCGGGGTGAGTCCATAGCCGGCGATGAAGCGGGCGGCCCGCATCATGCGCAGCGGGTCGTCGCTGAAGGAGACCTCGGGGCCACTCGGTGTGCGGAGGATTCCCGCCGCCAGGTCGGCGGCCCCGTCGAAGGGATCGACCAGTTCGGGCCCTGGCAACTCGAGGGCCATGGCGTTGACGGTGAAGTCACGCCGGGACAGATCCTGTTCGATCTGGTCGGAGAACTCGACCTCGGGCTTGCGCGAATCGGGGGTGTAGGCCTCGGCGCGGTGGGTGGTGATCTCAAAGGTGCGGTCGCCGATCTTGGCGCCGATGGTGCCGAACCGCTCGCCTTGGGTCCAGACCGCGTCGGCGAACCCCGACAGGAGTGCCTTGGTCTCTTCGGGGCGGGCGTCGGTGGTGAAGTCGAAGTCCGGCTGGCGCAGCTCTTTGCCCAGGAGTAGGTCACGCACGATCCCGCCCACCAGGTAGATGCGCTTGCCAGCGCCGGTGAAACGCTCGGCCACCGGGCGCGTTTCATCGAGGATGGGTTGCCAACGAGGGGGGATCACGGCGCTTCAGGCTACCTGCGCCACCGCGGGTCGCCTGCCGAAGGTCGTTCAGCCCAGGTGAACCATGGCCACGTCGTCGATCACGTTGCGGCCCGGCCCTCCGCTGGTGGGGCGCTCAGGGTGAGCCTGGCCGCCGACCAAGGCGGTGACGCACGCCTGGGTCGAGTCGGTGAGGGCTTCGAGGTCGTAGCCGCCTTCGAGGAACGCGAGGCGACGACCGGCGGGAGCGAACGCCAACAGGTCGGTGGTGATGTCGCAGAAGTCCCCCGACGACAGTCCCATCGAGGTGAGGGGGTCGTTGCGATGGCCGTCGAACCCCGCCGACAACAACAGCCAGGTCGGGGCGAACTCAGCGACCTTGGGTGCGACCACCACCTCGATCCCGGCCCGGATGACGTCGCCGGTGGCGCCTCGAGGCAGAGGGAAGTTGACGGTGGTGCCGCGACCTTCGCCGACGCCCACTTCATGAAGGGCGCCGGTGCCGGGATACATCGGGTACTCGTGGAACGAGACGTACATGACTCTGGGGTCGGCGTCGAAGATGGCTTGGGTGCCGTTGCCGTGGTGGGCGTCGAAGTCGACGATGAGCACGCGCTCGCCCCGCTCGGCCAAGGTCGCCGCGGCGATGGCGATGTTCGAGAGCAGGCAGAAGCCCATCGCCCGATCCGAGGTCGCGTGATGGCCGGGGGGGCGCACCGCACAGAAGGCGGCATCGGCCTCACCCCGATCAAGGCGCTCGATCGCCTCGAGTCCGGCTCCTGCGGCCAACTGCGACGCCTCCCACGATGCCGGCACCGCCACCGTGTCACCGTCGATGTCACCGCCCCCGGAGGCACAGAACCGGTCGAGCGCATCGAGGTAGCTGCGGGGATGCACGCGCAGAAGCTCGTCGAGGGTGGCCGCACGAGGTTCGAAGGTCACCACATCGGAGCCGAGATCGGCTCGGCGCAGACCATCCAGCACGGCGTCGAGGCGCGCCGGGCGTTCGGGGTGCCAGGCGCCGGTGTCGTGATCGTAGAACCGCGGATGGGCCGCGAACAGGAGACTCACCGCGTGTCACGCTACCGGCCGGCACGGTCGCTCACCCCGACCGCCGAACGCCGAGCAGGCCAGCCGGCCCCTATTGTCGGGCTGCGCACCCCCGTCGGGGATGCCGATCCGATCCGATGCGGCACTACGAACACCTCCAATGGGGGACCGACCAACTTCGTCTTTCGTCGTGGCGGGGCGATCCCACCATCGCCGAACTGGCACCGGCCGTGGCCGGTCGCCCGATCAGCGCGCTGAGCCTCAGTCGTGGGCTTGAACTGGTGGCCGGTCGTGGCTTCCAGGGGGTGATCACCCCCGCCTTGGCCCCCGAGGAACAGCACGGCTACCTCGAGGTCGGTTTCGAGGTGCACGAACGCCTTCACCTGCTCAATCGATCGCTCGGCTCCATCCCCGACGGACCGGGCACGGTGCGGCTCCGTCGAGGTTGGCGGCGTGACTATCCCGCCATCCTGGCCATCGACCACGACGCCTTCGAACCGTTCTGGCGGCTGGACCGCTCGGGGCTGATCGAAGCGCGGGTCGCCACCCCTTCGAGCCGCATGCGGTTGACCGCCGGCGCGACACCGGTGGGGTTCGCCATAACCGGTAGGGCCGGACGGCGAGGCTACCTGCAACGGTTGGCGGTGCACCCCGACCACCACCGCCGCGGTATCGGTACCGCGCTCGTGGTCGATGCGCTCCACTGGCTCCGACGTCGGGGGGTGCACACTGCTGTGGTGAACACCCAGGAAGCCAACCACGTGGCCTTCAACCTCTATTGCCACCTCGGCTTCGTTCCCCTGCCCGAGGGCCTCGCTGTGCTCAGCTACCGGTTCGGTCCCTCATGAGCCACCGCCCGCGCAGCGGTCCGATCACGCTGGTGCTCTGGCTGCTGCTCGCTCTGGTGGGGGTGATCAGTGCGTCGCCCACCGCCGGCCAGAGCGACGACGATTCGCCTACCGAGGTGACCGTCACCCTCCTCGATCAGACGACCTGGGTCGACCCCAACGGAGAGATCATGGTCAGGGTCGCCGTCGAGGATGCTCCGCCTGATGCCACCGTCGAAGTGACCCTGCACGAACGGATCGGCTCGCGATCCGACTTTCTCCGCACGATCGAACGCGACCGGCTCCGGGGCCGGCTCACCGATCCCCCGCTGGTGCTCGGCACCGTCGACGAGCTCGGTGACACGGCGACCGCCCGCATCCCCATCCGGTCAGTGCCCCAAGAGCCCGACAGCCCCCCTCGGCTCGGGATCGCTGACCACGGTGTCCATCCGATCGATATCGCCGTGTACAGCAGCGACCGCACGTACCTGGGAGGTCTGGTCACCCATGTCGTTCGCCTCCCTGCGGACGATGACCGTCCCCCGCCCCTCGAGGTGGTTCTCGCCCAGTCTCTCGACGCATCCCTGAGCCACAGACCCGACGGGTCGATCGAGATCGACCAAGCCACCCGCACCGCGTGGACGGTCACCGTCAATGCGTTGCTCGCCACCGATCAGCCGCTGTTGCTCTCCGCCCGACCCGAGACCCTCGCCGCCCTGGCGGCCTCTGGTTCGGAGCTGGACCAACGGTTGCTCGACGACCTCGCGCGAGCCGCCGACGGGCGCACCCTGACCGCCAACACGTTCGTACCCATCGACATCGCCGGGATGGTCCAGGCCGACCTCGGCGCCGAAGTCGGGGCCCAGATCGAGCTGGGCTCCGAAGCCACTGCGGCCCACCTCGGGCTCGAACCCGACGGTGCGGCATGGTTGGCCAGCCACGCCCTGAGCGATCCTGAGCTAGGCGCTCTCGCCGAGGTCGGGATCGACCGTTTGGTCCTGCCTCGGTCCGCGCTCGCCCGCGACATCGACACCGACACCGACCAACCAGACGACCAGGACCATGAAGACGGCCACGAAGAGATAGACGCCGACGATCCGCTCCTCGGCGCCTTCCGGCTGGTCACCGAGGCGGGCGATGAGGTGATAGCCCTCAGTACCGACCCCCATCTTCAAGCCCACCAAGGCCGAAGTGGCGATCCGTTGCTCGACGCCCAGCTCACCCTCGCCGACCTGGCTCTGCTGTGGCTGCACCATGACGCCGCCGACCCAGGAATTGCCATCGACCTGAGCGCCGAGAGCTTCGAGCCCGCCTTCGTGGCCCGCCTGTCGGACAGCCTCGTCCGATCTCCCCTGGCCGAGGTGGTCGATCTCGACGACGTCGTCGCGGGCCGATCGCGCGACCTTCCCCGTCGCTCTCTGCCAGCGGCGCAGGCGGTGGCGAACCTGTCTGGCCTTCGCTCCGACCTGAACCTGGCCCGGCTGTCGATCGCCTCCTTCGAGGGCGTGTTCCCTCCCGAGACAGCGAACCCCATCGACCCGGAGCCCACCGAAACCGAAGCCGATGCTCCTGAGTCGTCACCCCCCGATCCGGCAACGTCGGCTCGCGAGTTCGATCGGCTGATGGCGGTGGTGGTGTCATCCCAGCTCGATCCCGTCGAACGGTCGATGTACTTCACCAGGATCGCCGAGGCCATGGACCAAGCTCTCGCCAACATCGACGTGCACGCCAGGGCCATCACACTTCCCGCCCGCGACGGAACGGTGCCCATCACCCTCACCAACGAGAGTGGACGCCCGGCGGTCGTCACCATGATCCTCGACAGCGACCGCCTCGACTTCCCCATGGGCGACCGGCTCGACGTCGAACTCCCCCCTGGGCCGACGACCGTCGACGTGGTGGTTCGGGCCCGGGCATCGGGTGCCTTCCCCCTCGACATCGAACTCGAAAGCCCCGACGGCCGCATCGCCCTGGCGACCGCCCGCTACACCGTTCGATCCACCGCGGTGTCGGGGGTGGGGGTGGCGATATCGATCGCTGCGGTGGTCGTGTTGGCCGTCTGGTGGATCCGCACCGCCCGCCGGGCCCGGGCCGAACGGCTACAGGATCGGCCGGGCTAGTCTCGCCCCAGTCGATCGGGAGGGCCCGCCATGGCAGTACGAATCGTCACCGACAGCTCATGTGACCTCACCACCGCCGAGGCCGAGTCGCTCGGAATCGAAGTGGTCCCGCTCAGCATCCGCTTCGGGGCCGACGAGTTCGTCGACCGTGTCGAACTGAGCGCCAGCGACTTCTACACCCGCATGGCAGGTAGCGACCTGCTGCCCGAAACCGCCGCCCCTGCGCCCGGGGCTTTCGAGACGGTCTTTCGTCGCCTGCTCGACGAGGGCGCCGACGCGGTGGTGTGCATCAACCTTTCATCCGATCTGTCGGCCACCTTTCAATCGGCTCGCACCGCGGCCGGTGCCATCGACGAGGCGCCGATCTCGACCGTCGACTCTCGTTCGATCACGGCCGGGCTCGGTACCCAGGTGCTCGCCGCGGCGACCGCGGCACGCGACGGGGCGACCGCCGCCGAGATCGTCGACCTGGTCGAGGCGATGGCCCGCCGCACCCGCGTCTATGGCGTCCTCGACACCCTCGACAACCTGAAGAAGGGCGGCCGAATCGGCGGCGCTCAGGCCCTGGTGGGCTCCATGCTCTCGATCAAACCTGCCATCGACATCTCGACGGGCAAGGTCGAAGAAGCTGGCAAGCCGCGCACCCGCAAGAAGGCATTGCAGTGGTTGGCCGACAAGGTGCTCACCGCCGACGCCGAACAGCTTGCCGTCATGCACGGCGACGCCCCCGACGTCGACGACTTCCTGGCCCTCATCGCCCCCAAGTTCGATCGGGCCGACATCCGGGTCGGCCAGATCGGAGCGGTCATCGGTGCCCATGGCGGGCCGCGGGTCATCGGAGCCTGTTTCCTGGCCGACTGAGGTCGAGCTCCGCCATCGATGCACCGGGGCGGCACGGTACGGTTGGGCCGGTGCCCGAGCACATCGCCTCCCCCGCGTTCACCTCGGCCGACCTCGAAGGCCGGCGCCTTGCCGACCGTTACCGCATCGGGCCGGTGATCGCCACCGGCGGTATGGCCCAGGTTCGCCGCGCCCTCGACGAGGTCCTCGGACGCGAGGTCGCCATCAAGATCCTGCACCCTCACCTCGCCGCCGACCCGGTTCTGGTCGACCGCTTCCGACGCGAGGCCGTGGCCGCGGCCCGTCTGACCCACCCCGCCATCGTGTCGATCTACGACACCGTTGCCGAAGATGGGGTCAATGCCATCGTGATGGAGCTGATCGAGGGCATCACCTTGCGTCAGTTCCTCGACCAGCGTGGACCGCTCGACCCGGCCGACGCGATCGACATCGTCACCGGCGTGGCCGAGGCTCTTCAGGTCGCCCACGAGGCGGGCATCGTCCACCGAGACGTCAAACCCGCCAACATCTTGTTGTGCGACGACCGGCGGGTGAAGGTCACCGACTTCGGCATCGCCAAAGCCGGCGGCGGCGACCTGACCCAGACCGGCACCATGATCGGTACTGCCAAGTACCTGGCCCCCGAGCAGGTCCGGGGCGAAAGCGTCGACCCCCGCACCGACATCTACAGCCTCGGTGTCGTGCTCTACGAATGCCTCACCGGTGTGGCGCCCTTCGACTCCGATACCGAGGCGGCCACCGCCCTGGCGCGCCTTCACCGCGATCCACTCCGACCGCGCCAGGTCCGACCATCGATCCCCCGCTCACTCGATGCGGTAACCATGGAGGCGCTGGCCCGCGACCCCAACGATCGTCCGGCCACCGCCTCGGACCTGCGGGCCATGCTCCTCGGTACCGGACCCGACCCGCGCGATGCTCCCGGCGCCGACCACACCATCATGGTCCCGCTGGCCGAGGCCGCCGCCGCCGAGCCCGAGTCGTTCACCCGCAGCGAACGGGGGTGGTTGGTCCCGACGGTCCTGGTCCTGGTGATCGGACTCGCCCTGGCGCTGGCGGGAGTGCTGATCGGCCGCACCGAGACCGGCCAGGAGTTCTTCGATCGAGCCCGCCAGGTGGTCACGCAGTCGAACACCGACGATGACCCGATCCGAGCGATCGACATCGCTCGGGCCGAGGCCTTCGACCCCATCGGCGGCGACGGAGAGAACGACGAACTGGCCCCTCTCGTCATCGACGGCGACCCCGGCACCCAATGGCACACCGAGTTCTACGACGTGGGGACCTGGGACCGAAAGGGCGGCGTCGGGCTGGTGGTGGTGCTCGACCGCCCGACCGCCGTGGCCCAGGTGGTGGTCGATTCCTCCGCCGTCAACTGGGCCGCCCAGATCCACATCGCCGACCAACCTCAGGGAACCCTCGCCGATTGGGGAGACGCAGTTACCCGACGCGCCGACATCGAGTCCGGGGCGGCGACATTCGAACTCGATGGCGCCCGGGGCGCCGCGGTACTGATCTGGTTCACCGATCTGGGTGACTTCGACAACCCCGAAGCGCTTCGGCTCCATGTCTCCGAGGTGACCGTCCGGGGTCGATGACCCCACTAGCGTCGGGGCGCATCACCCCACCGACCGACGATCGCACGCTCATAGAAGCGGCCCAAGCCGGAGATCGGCGCGCTCTCGACGCGCTCCTGCGACGCCACCAGGATCGCATCTACGCCATCTGCCGACGTATGGCGGGCAACGACGCCGATGCGCTCGACGCCACCCAGGAAGCCCTCATCGCGGTGGTTCGGGGCCTCCCTCGCTTCGATCACCGCAGCACCTTCAGTACCTGGACCTATCGGGTCGCCACCAACGCCTGCCTCGACGAGTTGCGCCGACGTGGCCGTCGCCCGGTCACTGGTCTCGACCCCGAGGTGATCGAGCTCGGCCGCCTCCACTCCAGCGACGGACCCGGCCTGGCCGACACGGTGGTCGACCGGTCGACGATCGATGAAGCACTAGCTGGCTTGCCCGAGGAGTTTCGGGCCCCGGTGGTGCTGCGGGACCAGTTGGGTCTCGACTACGCCGAGATCGCCGAGGTGCTCGAGATCCCGCCGGGAACCGTGCGGTCGCGCATCTCGCGGGGTCGCGCCGCTCTGGCCGCCGCGCTACGCATCACCGAGCCAGGGAACCAGACCACCATCGCCGAACGTCCTAGCACCGACCCATGACCGACCAATCCCCCACCCGCGACGACGAGATCGTCTCTGCCGTCCTCGACGGCGAAGCCACCCCGGCCGAGGTGGCTCGGGTCGAGGCCGACCCTGCACTGCGCAGTCGTCTGGCTGAGATTGGCGCCATCCGCGAGCTGGTGGGCGCCCCCGTGGTCCCACTCGACGAGGTGTCGCAGAAACGCCTGCTCAGCACCGCTCTCGATAGCGCCAATCCCAACCCGACTCACCGCCCCGCGCCCCTACGCGATGGTCTGCCGTGGTGGCGCCGGAGCACGAGCTGGGGCATTGGTTCGGCGGCAGTGGTGGTGGCTTTGGCCATGCTGGTGATCCCATCTCTCGTCGACGGTTGGGGCGAACAGACCGACGAAGCCTCGGTCGCTACCGATTCCGCTACCGCTGACGAGCACCTCGAGACCCAGGACGCTGGCACCTTCGCCGATGAACCGAACGACGCAGACCACGAAGCCGATCAGGACCACCCACCCGATGCGCTCGACGGGCTCGAACCCGGAGGGGCTAGCGCCGGCTCCGACGGCGCGGGAGAAGGCGCCGACCCAACCACCACGACCTCGCCGGCCCTCGATGTCAGGGTCTACCCCGACGTTGCTTCCTTCCGCGACGAGATAGCGCGCTCGGGGGCGATCCTCGCCCGCGAGCAGCCGGCCACCACTGGCTACCAACACGCGCCATCCGGACCCCTGGTCGAGCTTCGAGACAGCTGTGGCTCGCTGGTGAGTGACCACATCGAACTCGCTCCGGTGCTAGAGGCCGAAGGGTGGGTCGACGGCGCGCGCCTGGTGGCGATCGCTACCCGAGACGCGGGGGGCACCGACGTAACGGTGACGGTGTTCGACCCAGTGCAGTGCACCATCGTCGTTGACGACTAGGACGTGGTCAGCAAGCACCAACCGGTAGGCTCACGTCCATGTCAGTTGACGGCGACCCAACCCGTCCGCCCGCGCCTGTTCCACCGCTGAGCGGCGATTGGCCCGCCCAAGCCGCCGACGCGGTGGTCAATGTGGTCTCCACCATCAGGGACCGCTCCGTCGCACCGCTACAGACCGTGGCCCGTGGCATCGTCTATGGGTTGATCATCGCCACCTTGGCGATCCTGGCGACCGGACTCGTGGTGGTGGGTCTGCTTCGGCTGCTCGACAACTGGCTCGAAACCTGGGCGGTGTATCTGATCCTCGGTGTCGTCTTCACTGCGCTGGGTTTGTTCCTGTGGTCCAAACGTCGCCCATCCACTCCCTGAGTGGAATACCCGGCGGGGTATATCGGTTGTCCCTTTTGATCTCTTTCATTCCCGACTCCCGGAGCATCCATGTCGTCCCCTTCGGCTCCTGAAACCGCCTCAACCGACTCCGCGCCCCGCGATGTGATCATCATCGGGTCGGGGCCGGCGGGGCTCACCGCCGCCATTTACACCGCGCGCGCCAACCTCAATCCGTTGGTGATCGAGGGCGAGCCGTCGTCCACCAGCGATCAGCCGGGTGGACAGCTCATGCTCACCACCGATGTCGAGAACTACCCCGGATTTCCCGAGGGGATCATGGGTCCCGAGCTCATGGGCAACTTTCGGTCCCAGGCGCAGCGTTTCGGCGCCGAGTTCCTGACCGAAAAGGTCACCCGGGTCGACTTGGGAGAAAGACCCTTCAAGATCTGGGTCGGGGATCCGACCGCGCCCGAACCCACCTACACCGCTCATTCGGTCATCGTGTCGACGGGTGCGAGATCCTTGCTGCTCGGCCTCGAGGGCGAATACCGCCTCATGGGCCGGGGCGTATCGACCTGCGCCACCTGCGACGGCTTCTTCTTCCGTGAGCACCACATCGCGGTGGTCGGCGGCGGCGACTCGGCGTTGGAGGAGGCCCTGTTCCTCTCCAAGTTCGCCCAGAAGGTCACCGTGATCCACCGCCGCGACGAACTGCGTGCCTCCAAGATCATGCAGGACCGAGCCATGACCAACGAAAAGATCGAGTTCCGGTGGGATTCGGTCGTGGTCGGCATCAACGGCGACACCAGCCTCGAAAGTCTCGAGATCGAACATCTCCCCACGGGCCAGGTCACCACCGAGCCTTTCACTGGACTGTTCGTGGCCATCGGCCACAAGCCCAACACCGATCTCTTCGCTGGTCAGCTCAAGTTGGCCGAGAGCGGCTACCTCATCACCGAGCCCGACTCCAGCCGTACCAATATCGAGGGTGTCTTCGCCTGTGGCGACGTCCAGGACGACACCTACCGCCAGGCGATCACGGCTGCCGGATCGGGGTGCATGGCTGCCATCGACGCCGAGCGCTGGCTCGAAGCCCAAGGCCACTAGCCTCAGCAACCCGGGGAATGCCCACCCCGGGCTTCTGGTTGAACTCTTTGCTCCTCTCGGACCGCCGAGAGCGCCATCCCCACTAGTCCCCTCTCCAAGGAACTTCCATGGCCGCCATCACCACCCTCACCGAGTCGACCTTCGACGAAGAGATCGGCAGCGCCGACGAGCCGATCCTCGTTGATTTCTGGGCCGAGTGGTGCGGGCCCTGCAAGGTCATCGCACCCATCCTCGACGAGCTCGCCGTCGAACAGGACGGCAAGTTCCGGATCGCCAAGCTCAACGTCGACGATCATCCCGGCATCGCCCGCCGTTTCGATGTGATGAGCATCCCCACCATGATCCTGTTCAAGGACGGCGCTCCGGTGAACCGGATCACCGGATCCCGGGGCAAGGGCCAGTTGCTCGGCGACATCGAGCCTCACCTCTAGGCGCGTATTCCCCGCAGCGACGCGCCGAACGTCTGTTCGGCCGACGTTCCCTAGTAGCACCATTTAAAACGCGGCGAGCACGACCCCAAGCCCTCCCCGGGCCTGGGGTCGTTTCGCGTCTGCTCGAAACGGGTAGGAACCAAGATGACCGCCCTCGCGACGGTCATTTTGGCGAGCCTCAACCTGACCTTCGGCTTTATCCACACCCTGTGGTCAAGTCTGTGGGTATGTGACTCAACACGATGTTGAGGGACAGGGTGTCGCCGATCCGATGTTGAGTCGCTGGCCTCGGCCGATTCAGTGGCTCGGAGGCTCCGTCATGGCTCGATAGATCCGTTCAAGGTCCTCGAGGGTGGCGAACTCCACCACGACCTTGCCCCGCTTCGCCCCCATGGTCACCCGGACCCTGGTATCGAGGTGCTCAGAGAGCAACTCCTCGAGTTCGAGCAGACCGGGCGGACGCAGACGCTTGGCCGCTGGCGATGCGCCCGAGGTTGGCTCAGGCCCACCTTCCAGCTCGGTGCGGGTGCGAACCGCTTCCTCGACCTCGCGCACGGTGAGGCCGCCATCGGCGGCCCGCTTGGCCAGCGATTCCTGGAAGGATCGATCGGGTGTGCCCAGCAACGCTCGGGCGTGGCCGGCCGACAGACGCCCGTCAATTATCAGCTTCTGAATCGATGGGGGGAGCTGAAACAGACGCAGTGCGTTTGCTACCGCTGACCGGCTCTTACCGACCCGCGCCGCCACCTGCTCCTGGGTCATGGAGAACTCGTCGACCAACTGCTGGTAGGCGGCAGCTTCCTCTATGGCATTGAGGTCCTCGCGGTGCAGGTTCTCGACTAGCGCCTGCTCAAGGGAGTCCTCGTCATCCACGGCTCGCACGACCGCGGGGATGGTGGGCAGACCTGCCCGCTTGGCGGCCCGCCAGCGCCGCTCCCCCGCTATCAATTCATAGCGATCGCCGTCGAGCGGGCGGACCAGGATGGGCTGGAGCACGCCGAGCTCCCGGACCGACGCCGTCAGAGCCACCAGTCCTTCTTCGTCAAAGACGTCGCGAGGTTGATAGCGGTTGGGCTCGATCGAGGCTAGGGGAAGGTCCCGGAGCGTTGAACTGGGATCCTGAACCACATCGCTCGGGATGAGGGCCCCTAGACCCTTGCCGAGACCGCTACGCCGGGCCACCACTGACCTCCTTGGCCAACTCGCGGTAGGCGATGGCGCCCCGCGAGGACGGATCGAATGCGATGATCGGCTGTCCGAATGAGGGAGCCTCGGACAGACGGACCGTTCGAGGGATGACCTGCCGGAATACCACCGACCCAAAGTGCTCTCTAACCTCGGCCGCCACCTGGTCGGAAAGCTTGGTACGGGCGTCGTACATCACCAGCATGATCCCAGAGAGCTCTAGTTCGGGATTCAAACGCTTCTGGACGAGGTCGACGTTGCGGAGGAGCTGGCCCAGACCCTCAAGGGCGTAATACTCGCACTGGATGGGCACCATCACCTCCTTGGCTGCAGCCAGGCCGTTGACGGTTAGCAGACCCAACGAGGGAGGGCAGTCGATCAGGACGTAGTCATACTGATCAAGGACGCCGTCAATGGCTTCTCGCAACCGGGTTTCCCGGCTGAAGGCCGGAACCAGCTCGATCTCGGCGCCGGCCAGATCAAGGTTCGCAGGGGCCACGAACAGGTTTCGAACCGAGGACGCCTCGACCATGTCGTCGAGCGCCGTCCCATGGAGCAGGACGTCGTACATCGACGTTTCGATCGACCGAGGATCGATGCCTAGTCCGGTACTGGCGTTGCCCTGTGGGTCAAGATCGACAATCAGAGTTCGGTAGCCGAGCTCAGCCAGGCACGCCCCTAGGTTGACCGCCGTTGTGGTCTTACCCACCCCGCCCTTTTGGTTTGCGAGCGCAATGACCCGCGGCAAAGGCCGGCTCATACCACTTCTCCCACGGACTTGCCCTCCAGCATCATCGAGGCCGACGCCAGAGCGCCAGGGACCCCCATCCTTCCTGCTTAGAGGGCTCGGGTCAAGCACCTCGGTCCTTCGGCCATGTTTCACGTGAAACATTCTCGGGTCTGGACCAGCGGCGTGTGTTTCACGTGAAACACCCGAGTGGGGGAGTACGAGACCTACCAGAACGGCCGCTTGGCGGCCACGCCCTCCCGGCGGGGGAGATGTGACGGCGCCGCCTTCGATTGCAGCATGACCGCCCATGTGCCCCCTGCTTCCATGGTGAGGCCCAACTCACCCAGGGACGGCTCAGGCCAGCGGTTCGGGTCGGGCTCGGGAGGCTCACTGACCATCAGGTAGCCACCGAGGCGGAGGAAGGGGACCGCACTTTCCGCGGTGACCGCCGGTGGACCGAAGGACCTTGCCGTGACCAGGTCGAATCGCAGTCGCCATTGCGGGTCGGCCGCCGCAACCTCAGCCCTGGCGCGTAGTACCTCAACCCGATCACCCAGCCCCAGTTCGCTGACGGCCCACACCAGGTACTCGGTGCGCCTCAGATTGGCGTCGAGCAACACCCATCGGGTCGCCGGATTAGCAAGTGCCAGTACCAACCCTGGAAGGCCGCCGCCGCTACCGAGGTCGAGGGCCTCAAAGTCCGGGCTTACGCCAAATCGAGCGGAGAGCAGCGGCTGGATCTGTTCGGCATGCTCAATATGGTTGGCCACAGGCCCGGGACCAAGAAACCCCAGGTCACGAGCCCGTTCCAGTACTGGGACGATCATCGTGGCCTGGGGTTTCTGAGAGGCGACTAGAGAAGCGGCGGCTTAGGTGTTGTCGGGGACGATGACCACGTGGCGACGGGCATCCTCGCCCTCGGAAACGGTATGCACCCCGTCTATGCCGTTGGCGGTGTCATGCACCACCTTACGGTCGGCGGCTGACATGGGCTCAAGCGCCTGCGCGGTGCCCGTTTCGATGGCGGTCTCGGCCAAACGCTGGGTGAAACGCTCAAGGGCGTCGCGTCGACGCTCCCGGTATCCGGCAATGTCGAGCCGCACCCTCCCATGATGGGTACCGGTGGCTTGGCGCTGTACCACGCTGCGCGACAGGTCGTGGATCGCTTGCAGGGTGGCACCGCGCGGACCGACCAGCAGACCCAGGTCCTCACCGTCGACCCGCACCTCGACGGTCTCCTCGTCGATCTCGGCGGCTGCCACCTCGGCGTTGAAACCGAAGGCATCGACGAGGCCCTCGACGAACCCCTGCACGATCTCGGCCTGCTCCTGCACGGTGACATCGTTGTCGTGGCTCACGGTGGTCTCCTCGTTGGTTGACCGCTTGACGTTACTTGACTGGCTTCTGGGCGACTGGGCTCGGGACGAATCCGACGCGGAGTCGGCCGCCTTGCCCTGCCCACCTCGTCCGCGACCTGACCGCCGGCGGTTGCGGCTTGGGTTCGCGTCGGTCCCGCCCTCCTCAGCGACATCCGAATCGTCACGATCGGTTCGCTCGGCAGACGAGTCGGACACTTCGCGAGGCGTGGCGTCACCGCCTTTACGGCGAGCGGGGCGCCGACGGTCGCGACGGTCGACCTTGGGTCGAGGGGCGACCGGCCGAACCCGAGCTCGGACCCGCGCTTCTCCCCGCAAACGGCCGAACAAGCCGGGCCGTGGTTCCTCGAGCACCTCAAACTCGGCGTCGGCTTCGTCGACGTGCAGCTGGTCGAGGGCCAGATCCTTGGCCTCTTCGACGGTTTTGGCGGTGGTTTCGATCCACTCCACGATCAGGTCCTCTTCTTCTTGCGTCGGGGCGGGGCGTTGGAGGGCCGTTGCCCGGGTGGGGTCACCCGGCCCGAGATGGGACGGGGCTTGGCCCCCTTGGAGCCGCCGGTGCCCTTGGCCCAGTTGTCGGACGAAGGGTCTCGCTTGCCGGGGGAGGCCTTCCTGGCCGCTGATCCACCCTTGGCTGGCGGATCCTTCTTGTCAGTGCTTGCCTTGCCAGTGCTTGCCTTGCCAGTGCTTGCCTTGCCAGTGCTTGCCTTGCCAGTGCTTGCCTTGCCAGTGCTTGATCTGTCGCTGGACGCCTTCGAGCCTCCAGTGGCGGCGGAAGTCGCACCTGGTAGGGAAGCGGAGCCGATACCAAGGAGCGCTTGGCCGAGCGACAGGTTGTAGAGCCGCATCGATATGGCAGCGTTCTGGATGATCCGGTACAGGTTGGAGACGAAGAAGTAGATGACCAAGCCGGCGGCGAAGTTGAACGAGATGACGGCGAAGAACAAGGGCATGATCCGCAGCAGCATCTTCTGCTGGGCGGGCACCTCGGCGTTGGGGTTCCGCATCGACATCTGCTTTTGCTGAAGGAAGGCGGTGCCGGCCACAGCAAGGATCAGCAGGATGTAGGGGATACCGGTTGTGAAGCTCGACTGCAGGGCCGTCGCCGCGCTGCGAGCCAGGTCCAGGCCAACGAAGTCGATGGAGGTCTGGCCGACCAAGTCGATGTAGAGCTGGGAGTCAGGCATCTGGTCGAGGTACTTGGGTAGGAACGACCCCACCTCGACAACCACATCGCGGCCCCCCGCCACAACCGTCTCGACGCTTGAGGCCTTGCGGGTGAGCCCGTAGATGACCTGGTAGAGAACGATGAAGAACGGAATCTGCAGCAGCATCGGCAGGCAGCCGCCCACCGGGTTGATCTTGTTCTCTCGATAGAACGCCAGCAGCTCCTCGTTCATCCGCTGACGGTCGTCGGCGAACTCCTGCTGGATCTTCTTCATCTCCGGCGCCAGTGCCGACATGGTCATCATCGACCGAGTCGCCTTCACGTTCAGAGGCGTGACGAGCAACATGATGGTGAGGGTCAGCAAGATGATGGCCATGCCGACCGAGCCGCCCACCACCGGCAGTTCGTAGAACCACGCCAGCAGAGCGGCGATCGCGTTGAAGAACGCGTCGAACATCAGTGGACCTTCCGTTCAGGGACTAGATCGATGCCGTGCCCACCCCAAGGGTGGCAACGGACCAAGCGGCGCACGGTGAGAAAGCCGCCTCGGGACGCGCCGTGGAGCTCGACCGCCTCGGCGGCATAGCTCGAACACGATGGATAGAACCGACAAGGCGACGGCCTTCCGGCCATGAGCCTCTGGTAACCGCCGATGAGGCGCAGCAGAACCCGGGTCATGGCGATCCGTCGCCCCCACCCTTGGTGGCACGGATGACGGCGCGCTCCAACTGACCACTGAGGTGGTCGAATGAGGCCTCTCCAGCACCAGGGGTAGCGCCGATCATGTATACCCCCGGGGGTAATGAGCCGGCGCGGTCGAGTTCGGTCAAAATCGCTCGCAATCTTCGCCGCAGTCGGTTGCGGACCACTGCGTTACCCACGGCCCGGCCAATCGCATAGCCAACCTGGGCTGGTTCGCCTTCGGTACCCGGAACATGGCGAACCCACAACGGAGCGCACCGAACGCGCCGACCGTGTAGCCGAAGGGCGTCGAAGCCCGAGCGGCCACGGATCGATTGGATCAGGCCGACAGCCGCGCCCGGCCCTTGCGGCGACGGGCTCGAAGTACGGCGCGACCAGCACGATCGGCCATCCGATGACGAAATCCGTGGCGCTTGGCCCGCTTTCGCACGTTGGGTTGATAGGTACGCTTCAAGGTCGGTGGCCTCCTCGGCCGGTGGGTGCAGCCACGGTTGATCCCTGGCCCGGCTCAGCGGGACAGGTGGACGGATGAGCAGGGTCCGACCCAGGCCGCACTCCAGAAACGAAGCATGCGGTGGCGAGCGGGTCGGCCCGCGCCTGTGCACGAGGGTAGAGGCGTTACCGCCGCCCGAGCAACTAGACGGGGTCAGCAACAACCGCGACCGAGGGGGCGCCGGACTGGCGATGACGTGCGGCAATCCGGGGTACCGAGGACCCCTCCGGTATCCGGCGAAACTACATCGATGCGATTCAAGGGCCATGAACTGGCCCAACGCGAACCATCACCACACCTTGTGCACGGCCCCGAAACGCGGTGCTAGGTTCCTCAACCTCAGCTGGCCCCCGCTTCCGGGCTCGCGACGATCCAGCTTTGTGCTCTCGTCGCGAACACCCCCGGTCGGTTCGGTCCGGCCGAGTTCCCCCGTTTTCCACAGCTGTGGATCATGCTGTGGACATGGGGGACAGCCAGATCTGTCCGATGGGGTCGCAGGAGGCGGTCGAACTGGTGCCTGAAGCAAGTGTGCTCTGGGATGCATGTGCCGACATCCTCCGGGCCCAGGTGTCCGAAGCGGTGTGGCTGACCTCCTTCAACGGCGCCCATCCGGTGCACCTCGACCAGGGGGTGCTCACCCTCGCCGTGCCCAGTTCGGTGGTCAAGGAACGGATCGAGGGCCGCTACCTGGCTCTGGTGCGCGACGCCCTCACCGAGGCCGGCGCCGACGAGGTAGCTCTGTCGATCGAAGTCCGCACCGACCTCGGCCATGACCTCGCCCTCGAAGGGGCGACCCTTGACGACCCGCACTCGGACCTGGCCGCCCTCAATGGCGTCGACCCGCATCGCCTGGCCACCGAGGCGGCCAGCTTGCGAGGCCTCGAAGAAATCGAGCTGCCTCCGCCCGATCCCGCGTCACCGGCCACCACCGGCTCACTCACCAACCGCGACACGCCGTGGCCCACCGACATCCCCGGCCCCGGTGCCGAACCGCGTTTCAGCTTCGAGAGCTTCGTCATCGGCGCGTCCAACCGGTTCGCGCACGCGGCGGCCCTTTCGGTGGCCGAACAGCCCGGACGCTCCTACAACCCGCTGTTCATCCACGGCCACGCGGGGCTGGGGAAAACCCACCTCTTGCAGGCCATCGCCCACTACATCCGCAACGTCTACCCCCGCTCCACGGTGCGCTATGTGGCCACCGAGACCTTCCTCAACGAGTTCATCGAGTCGATCCGCAACAACACGCCCAACGACTTCAAACGTCGCTACCGCGAGATCGATGTGCTGCTGCTCGACGACATCCAGTTCATCGAGGGGCGAGAAGGCCTTCAGGAAGAGCTTTTCCACACCTTCAACCAGCTTCACAACGCCAACCGCCAGATTGTGTTGTCGTCGGACCGGCCGCCCGATGCGATCTCCACCCTCGAAGACCGCCTCCGCAGCCGGTTCAAGATGGGCCTGATCACCGACATCCAGCCTCCGGACTTCGAAACCCGGCTGGCCATCGTGCGCAAGAAGGCTGAGCGCGAAACCACGTTCATCCCTCCCGATGTGGCCGAATACATCGCCACCCACATCAAGGACAACATCCGCGAGCTCGAAGGGGCGCTCACCCGCGTCGCCGCTTACGCCAGCCTCAACAACGAAGTGCTCTCGGCTGAGCTGGCCGAGCGTGTACTCGTCGACCTGATCGGCGATACCCAGCCCCGCGTCATCACGCCTCAGCTGATTCTCGAGGCCACGTCCAAGATGTTCGGTCTCTCCATCGAGGAGATCACCGGCAAGAGCCGGCGCCGGCCCTTGGTGACCGCCCGCCAGATCGCCATGTACGTCTTCCGGAACCTGACCGACCTGTCGTTCCCGGCCATCGCCCGCGAGTTCGGCGGCCGCGATCACACCACCGTCATCCACGCCGTCGACAAGATCACCGCCCTGATGAAGGAACGTCGTCAGATCTATGACCAGGTCACCGAACTGATGCACACCATTCGGGGCGGCGAGTGAAACACGCTCGCCACAAGGCCGCGGGGGACAACTCCACAATGCGGTGTGGGCAACGCAGGCACAACCGGTGGACAACACCCACGCGTCCACTGAGCTACAGCGTTGTCATTTCTCGCCTGTGGGCGAGTGGGGATTACGCCCGAACAACTTCACCCACTCTGACCTGGGTGAACGCATGGTCATCCACAATCCACAGGCCTTACTACCATCACCAACAGATGAACCAGACTCCTGACGTAGAAAGCGGGAACACGCTGTGAAGTTCCGATGTGAGCGAGATGCACTGGTCGAGGCACTAGCCAGAGCTGGGCGTGCCGTTTCAAACCGGGGTGGAACCCTCACCGCCCTCACCGGGATCCGGGCCGAGCTCACCGGCAACCGTCTGTCACTCACCGGCACCGACCTGGAACTGACCATCACCGTCGAGGTCGAGGTCGACGGTGAGGCCGACGGGGTCGTGGTCCTGCCGGCCAAGCTCACCCAGGAGATCGTCAGGGCCGTAGAGATGGGCAAGGTCCAGGTGAGCGTGGGCGACGAAGAAGCCGAGATCGTCGCTGGCTCGGCCACCTTTACCGTCTTGTTGTTGGCTCCCGAGGGGTTCCCGCAGCAGAAGGCCGCCCAAGCCGAACCCGTCAACGTGCCCACCGCGGCGCTCAACAGCGCCATCAAGCAGGTGGCGCGTGGCGCGAGCCGCGACGAGACCCGATCGGTCGCCCTCACCGGTGTTCTGATGGCTGCCGAAGCCGATGGCCTGCGTCTGGTGGCCACCGACTCCTACCGCCTCGCCTTGCGCGACCTGCCCGGCGTTTCGCTCCTGCGCGACGAACGCCAGGTGGTGGTTCCGGCCCGGGCGCTGTCTGAGCTGGTCCGGGTGCTCGGCGACGCTGAAACCGTCGAGGTCCGCCTCGACGACAACACCGCGTCGTTCCGGGTCGACCGCGCCGAGGTAACGACCCGCCTGATCGAGGCCGAGTACCCCAACTACCGGGGGCTCATCCCGTCCAACCAGCCCAATCACCTCACGGTGAGCCGCAGCGCCCTTCTCGAAGCGGTCCGAAGGGTGGCGCTCATGGTGCAGTCGACGCCGACTCCGATCCGGTTGATCAGCGGGGGCGACCAGCTCGAGCTGGTGGCCATAACCCCCGACCGGGGCGAAGCGCGCGAGGCCCTGCCGGCCAAGTACGAGGGCGAGGACCTCACCGTGGCCTTCAACCCGGAGTACCTGCTCGACGGCATCGAAGCCACCACTGGCGACGAGATCTCGATCCAGACCGTCGACGGACTCAAGCCGGCGTTGCTGCGGTCGAACGACGACGAGGGCTTCCTGTACCTGTTGATGCCGGTCCGGGTTTCCTGAGCGGTCCGGGAGGTCCGGATCGATCGTGCGCGTCGCCCAGCTCTGGCTCACCGACTTTCGGTCCTACCCTGAAGCGGAGCTGGCGTTTGCCCCCGGGCTGACCGCGATCATCGGCGCCAACGGACAGGGCAAGACCAACCTGGTCGAGGCGCTGGCGTTCCTCGCTACCACCGGCTCGTTCCGAGGCGCCCCCAACGAGGCCATGGTCAGGGTCGGTGCCCAACAGGCCGTCGTCAGGGCCCAGGCCGAACGAGAACAGCGCTCGCTGCTGATCGAGGCTGAACTCGCCGCCACCGGACGCACGCGGGTCCAGGTCAACCGCCAACGGCTGGCCCGAGCACGCGACCTGCTGGGCGCCTTGAGGGTCAGCGTGTTCTCTCCCGACGATCTTGAGTTGGTGAAGGGCGGTCCCGCCGAGCGTCGGCGGTTCCTCGACGACTTGTTGGTGGCTTTGCATCCGCGCCATGACAAGTTACGAACCGACCTCGACCGCATCCTGCGACAGCGCAACACGTTGTTGCGTCAGGCCGGCGGGCGCCTCACCCCCGACATCGTCACGACCCTCGATGTGTGGGACGACCGGCTCACCGCTGCGGGCGACGAGTTGGGTCACGCCCGGGCGGCGTTGGTCGATTCCCTGCGGGGCGGCCTGGCTGAGGCCTATCAGGTGGTGGCCGGCGAGCCGGTCGCGATCGACGCGATCTATGACCCGGACTGGCTCGCGGGGGGTCTGGGGCTGGCCCTCGCCGAGGCTCGGCGCGACGATGTCAGGCGAGGGGTCACCACCGTCGGTCCCCACCGTGACGACCTCGTCCTTCGAATCGCCGGAATGCCCGCCCGGACCCATGCCTCCCAGGGCGAACACCGTTCGTTGGCGTTCGCCATGCGCATGACCGGACATACCCTCGTGGCCGACGAACTCGAAACGCCCCCGGTGCTCGTCCTCGACGACGTGTTCTCCGAGCTCGACCCGCACCGCAGCCGGGCGTTGCTCGAAGCCATCCCGGTTGGCCAAACCGTGCTCACCACCGCGGGCCCGCTGCCCGAAGGTATCGACCCCGACCACACCGTCGAAGTCGTCGACGGTGTCATCGTTGCCCCATGACCGGGTTGATTGCATGAATTGGCGTCCGTTGCCGAACCCCGACGGTGAACCTCCGGTTCCGTTCGACCAACCACTGGACCGGGTGATGCGGGCCCTGGGTGCGCCCCCGCCGGCCGCCCTCATCTCGGTGTTCGAGGCGTGGCCCGAGATCGTCGGAACCGCCATCGGGAGCGCCACCCGACCCCTGTCGTTGGTCGATGGCGTTCTGGTGGTGGCGGTGGCCGACGGAGGCTGGGCGAGCCAGCTCCGGTGGATGGAACGCGACCTGCTGGAAAAGCTCGCCGCGGCCCTTGGCGACGGCGTGGTCAACCGCCTGGAGGTGCGAGTCCGGCCCCAGGCCCAGTAGCGCTGGAAAGGCCCGGAAACCCGGCCCGACCTGGTATGATGGAGACATCGTGTTTTCCGGCCTGACCAGCAGTTTTGCCCTGTTGGACCCCATCCGAGGCCTGGAACCACCTCTTCCCGTCGGCGTGTGTTCCGCGCCTGGCCGAAAGGCGCCTGTTGGCTCAGCAAACTGACTCGTACGGGGCTAAGGACATTCAGGTCCTGGAGGGCCTGGAGGCCGTCCGCAAACGCCCCGGCATGTACATCGGCAGCACCGGCCCGACCGGTCTGCATCACTTGGTCTATGAGGTCGTCGACAATGCGGTCGACGAGGCCATGGCGGGTTACTGCTCGCGCATCGACATCGCCTTGTTGCCCGACGGGGGATGCGAGGTCCGCGACGACGGCCGCGGTATCCCTGTCGATCCCCACCCCAAGTTCCCCGACATGTCAGCGGCCGAGGTCGTGGTCAGCGTGTTGCACGCCGGCGGCAAGTTCGGCGGCGACGGATACAAGGTCTCGGGCGGACTTCACGGGGTCGGTGTATCGGTGGTCAACGCCCTGTCGACCCGTTTCGAGGTCGAGATCGACCGCAACGGCACGCGGCATGCCATGGCGTTCAGCGCCGGGGGAGTCCTCGAGACCGCATTGCGCCCGATCGGCGACGCCCCCGACGACCGCACCGGCACCACCGTTCGGTTCTGGCCTGATCCCTCGATCTTCGAAGAGGTCACCTTCAGGGCTCAGACCCTGCTCGAACGGTTCCAGATGATGGCCTTTCTCAACAAGGGCCTCGAGATCGCCTTTGCCGACAAGCGTGAAGATCCCGACGCCGAGCCGACCCTGTTCCGCTACGACGGCGGGATCATCGACTTCGTCACCCACGTCAATGCCAGCAAGACCGCCCTGTTCGACAAGGTCGGCTACTTCGAGCGGGCCGAAGACGACCACGAGGTCGAGGTCGCCTTCCAGTGGAACACCGGTTACAACACCG
>CAZEFG010000008.1:16315-22586 GCA_964511355.1 uncultured Iamiaceae bacterium | reverse complement strand
CCTCGATCGTGGCCCCGGCCGCTTCCTCCGCCGTCCGAAACCGGTCAGAAGGATGGCCACCGGCGGCAATGATCGTCCGGCCGCGGATGGCCGGCGCCAGTTGACGACGAATCGTCTCAACCTCAGGCAACTCGGGCATCGGTCAGCGAGGCTTGACCCATTGGGTCCAGTTGGCTCCATCCCAGTACCTGAGCTGGCCGCTTCCACCCGGGTCGGCATACCAGCCACGATCGGTGGGTGGACCAGACGGGGCGGTGGGTGTGCTCGGTGGTGGCGGAGGAGCGAACGCGCTGGCACCTGGGGCAACACCGGCCCTGCCGGGGGACCGGCCCGACGGTGACTGTGCAGACGGTGACTGTGCAGACGGTGACGGCCCCGTCCACGGGTCGAGGCCTTCCAACTCACGCAAGGCGTTGATCCGCTCCGACAGGGGAGGGTGGGTGTCGAACAGGCTGTTGAGCTTGGCCTGTTCGTGGCCCTTCTCGCGATCGAGGGGAGACTCGATCCACAGGTGCGCCGTGGCGTGGGATGCGTGAGCTACCACCGCGGTGTTGTCGGCCAGCTTCTCTAGGGCGCTGCGCAGACCGGTGGGGTAGCGGGTGATCTCGACCGCGGTGGCGTCGGCCAGCGCTTCGCGCCGTCGACTCACGGCCGCCCGGATGAGGCCGGCGGCGATCGGGGCCATCACCAACACCACGAGGATGGCGATCAAAGCGATGGGGTTACCGCCGGAGTTGTTGTTGTTGTTGCTTCGACTCCGGGTCCCGCCGGTCACCCACAACATTCGCCAGAACAGGTCGGTGATGATGGCGATCGCCCCGGCGGTGGCCACCGCGATGGTGGTGACCCGGATGTCGTAGTTGCGAATGTGGGCCAGTTCGTGGGCGAGTACTCCTTCGAGTTCGGTGCGGCTCATGACCTCCATCAGCCCGGTGGTGACCGCCACCGCGGCGTTCTCGGGGTCACGCCCAGTGGCGAACGCGTTGGGTGCCGGGTCATGTACGACATAGACCCGGGGCTTCGGAATGCCCGCCGCCAACGACAGACCCTCGACCAGGTTGTGCAACCGGGGATAGTCGTCTTCAGACGCCGGTTGCGCCCTGGTAGCCGCGAGCGCGACCGAATCTGACTTCCAGTAGGCAGTGAAGGTCATGCCGGCGGCGATGATGATCCCGAATACGGCCCCGAAGACGCCGGCGTCCAGGTAGAGGGTCACCCCGCCGGCCACCATGGCCAACAGCAAGAAGCTGGCGATCAGCAGCAACCAGCTCATTCGGCGGTTGCGTGCGATCAGTTCGTACACGGAATCCACCAACTACGCAGCATCGTGCCGACACCGTATCCGCGTCACAAACCAGCCCGGGCGCGCCATGCGCACTGCGCGAGAGCCCTAGGCGACCAGCGGGAAGGCGGGAGCGTCGGTGCGCAGGCGGCCGAGTTCATGGCGCCGTTTGACCTCGGCCAGGCCCTCGCCACAGGTAGCCACGTGCGGGCACCACCCACACAGGGGCCCCGGTGCGGGCTCGAACTTGTCGTTGGCGTAGGCCTGGTTGAGTTGTTCCCAGGTGCCCGCCAAGGCGGTTACGGCATCGGAAATCGCCTCGGGAGTCGCGTCGGCTTCGATGATCGTGGCCCCGAGGTACAACAGCCGGGCCCGCACCGGTGTCTCGCCATCAGCGGCGGCCACCGCGGCGGCATAGAGCAGCACCTGTGAAAGCTTGGTGTGCTCGAACCGCCGTGATGGCGGTTTGCCGGACTTGTAGTCGGTGACCACGAGCCCGTCAGCGCAACGGTCGATCCGGTCGACCACGCCCAGAAAGGGAACCCCGCCGATCTCGGCTCGCACCTTGCGCTCGGTGGCGGCCACCTCGACCGTGGCCGGGTCTTCCAGCGACCACAGCCCTTCGATGGCATGCCAACCTCGCCAGCGAAACGCCCGTGACGCCGCCTCGTCGAGCCCAAGGCCACGAAAGTCGGGGTGGGCGGCGGTCTCGGGCCACACCTGGCGGGCCAGAGCCTTGGCCCGGTCAGTGTTGCGGCGCGCCGGAGGCTCGTCGAGCAGGAGCTCGAGCACCCGGTGGGCGAAGGTACCCACCAAGGCTTCGACCCCCGGCGGCTCCACCAGGCCGTCGACATAGCGGTACTTCCATCGACGAGGGCACTGGTCGAACAGCCCCGCCGACGACGGCGACAGGTGCCGGGGCAACGCCACCGAAGTGCCTTCGATCTCGAACAGGGCCTCCTGTTCGAGGCGGGCGTCGTCGCCGGGCTCGAGATCGAGCGATGAGTCTGCCCGGTCGAGGAGCTGGTCGTCGAAGGTCATATCACCGTTGTACCTGAGCCCTGTGACACTGACGGGGATGGCGTTGGTGCCCGGTGACCATCACGAGACCTGGAACTGAACGGCGTGACGGTCAGCGGTGATCGGCTCGACGAAGGCCCGGATCACATCGAGGTGAGCTGGATGCCCGCTGTAGACCGCAAATGCATCAGCGTCAGCGAAATCAGCTACCACCGCGAAGTCGGCGTTGGTGTCGCGCAGACCGAGGTCGGCCCCGACCTGATACGCCTCGATCTCGGGGATTACCGGAGGAAGGCCGCGGAGCGCTTCGGCCAGGGCGGCAATGGCATCGGGATCGGTGCCGGGGTGGAAGCGGAACACCACGCAGTGACGGACCATCCCCTGACTATTGCAGGCCCCGGTACGCCCCGCCGTCCACCGGCAGTGCAGCCCCCACGATGAACCGGGCCTGTTCGGAGCACAAGAAGGCACACACGGCGCCGAAGTCGTCGGAGTCACCCACGAACCCGGCTGGAATGTCGGCGCCTGCCCGTTCGGGGTCGACCCCGAGGGCCCGCATCCGATCGGTCAGGTGGAGCCCTGGCTGCACCGAGTTGACCGTCACCCCGTCGGCGGCCACCTCCAGCGCCAAGGTCTTGAGGAACCCGGTCACCCCGGCCCGAGCGGTGTTGGAGAGGATGAGGCTGGGGCTGGGTTGGCGCACCGTGCTCGAGGTGATGGCGACCACCCGGCCCCACCGTCGGGTCTGCATGGCGGGGACGGCGGCGTGGCACATGGCGACGGTCGACAACAGGTTGAGCTCGAGCGCGGGCAGATACGACTCAAGGGGCGTGGAGGCGAAGTTTCCGGGCGGTGGACCACCGGCGTTGGCCACGAGGATGTCGACCCCTCCGAGGGCGGACTCCGCCTCCTCGATGAAACGGATCGCCCCGTCGGGTGTACCCACATCGGCGGTGATGGCCACCGTGTCGTTGCCCAGCCTGGCGGCGGCGGCCTGCACCCGTTCGGGGTCTCGACCACAGATGGCAACCTGTGCGCCCGCTTCGACCAGCGCTTTCGCGGCTGAGTAGCCGAGCCCCGCCGAAGCCCCTGCCACCGCCGCCCGACGTCCGCTTATTCCAAGATCCATGCCCGCACCCTACGCCTGTGGTGGGTGCTGGACGAGGGTGCTGACTAGTAGGCGCCGAGCTCTCGGAGACGGTCGTCGGAGATGCCGAAGTGGTGGGCGATTTCGTGGGCGACGGTACGTGCCACCCGGCGGCGCAGGTCGTCCTCGGATCGGGCGAGCCGCAGGTGTGACTCCCGGAAGATGGTTATCCGGTCGGGCATGGCGCCGGTGTAGCTGATGGGCCCGCGCCGGGTGAGGCTGATCCCCTCATACAGGCCGAGCAGACGTCGACCATGGCGCGCCTGGGCGGGCGTGGGTCGATCAGCGGTGAGGATCGCCACGTTGTCCATGTAGTTGGCCAGCTCGTCGGGGATCAGGTCGATCGCCTCTCCCACCAACTCGTCGAAGCGTTCTGGGCCGATGTCGAGGCTCATGGGCACCATCCTGGCCGTAGAGTCGACGCGATGGCGCTCACCACCCCCATCGACCAGTCCCCGGAGTGGAAGGCCCTGGTCGACCATCACCGCGAGACCGGCCAGCTTCACCTGCGCGACCTACTTTCCGAACCCGGCCGCCTCGACTACCTCACCGCCGAGGTCGCCGGCGTGCATGCCGACCTGGCCAAGCACCGGGTGACCGCCGAGACGGTCGACCTGCTGGTCGCCCTGGCCCGCCGGGCCGGGGTGCCTGAGCGCATCGAAGCCATGTTCTCAGGGGAGCGGATCAACGTCACCGAGGACCGCTCGGTGCTGCACGTTGCGCTGCGGATGCCCCGCGGTGAACAACTGACCGTCAACGGCCAGGACGTGGTGGCGCAGGTTCATGCCGAACTCGACGCCATGGCGGCCTTCGCGGCCCAGGTCCGGTCGGGTGAGTGGCAGGGGGTGACCGGCGAACCGATCCGGGCCGTGGTCAACATCGGCATCGGGGGGTCTGACCTCGGACCGGCAATGGCCACCCACGCGCTGCGCACCTTCGCCGATCCCGACCGCACGCACCGCTTCGTCTCCAACGTCGACGGAGCCGACGTGGCCTGGGCGCTGCGGGACCTCGACCCCGCCACCACCTTGTTCGTGGTCGCGTCGAAGACCTTCACCACCGCCGAGACCCTGGCCAACGCCCGTTTTGCCCGCACCTGGGTCACCGATCACCTCGGACCCGACGCAGTGGCTCGTCATTTCGTGGCCGTGTCGACCAATGCCCAGGCGGTGGCCGACTTCGGCATCGACCCGTCCAACATGTTCCAGTTCTGGGACTGGGTCGGAGGCCGCTATTCGGTGTGGTCGGCGGTCGGATTGTCGCTGATGCTCGCCATCGGGCCCGACGGTTTCGAGGAGATGCTGGCGGGAGCCCACGAGGTCGACCAACACCTCCGCACCGCCCCTCTCGAACGCAACCTGCCGGTGCTGATGGGCCTGTTTGGTGTCTGGTACACGAACTTCTTCGGTGCCGCGACCCATGCGGTTCTGCCCTACGCCGAGGAGTTGGCCCGGTTCCCGGCCTACCTCCAGCAGCTCGAGATGGAAAGCAACGGCAAGTCGGTCACGCGCGATGGTGACGCCGTCGCGTGGTCGACCGGGCCCGTGGTGTGGGGTGAGCCGGGCACCAACGGCCAGCACGCCTTCTTTCAGCTCCTGCACCAAGGGACCGAACTGGTGCCCGCCGACCTGATCGGTGTGATCAGCCCCAACCACCGCATCGATGACCAACACGACATGTTGATGGCCAACCTCTTCGCCCAGGCTGAGGCGCTCGCTGTGGGCCGGACCGCAGAAGAGGTGCGGTCCGCTGGGGTGCCGGAGGCGCTTGTGGCCCACAAGGTCTTCGCCGGCAACCGGCCAACGACCACTTTGTTGCTCGACCGACTCGATCCGCACTCCCTGGGTGCCCTCATCGCCCTCTACGAGCACAAGGTGCTGGTGCAGGCAGCCGTCTGGGGCATCAACGCCTTTGACCAGTGGGGCGTCGAGTTGGGCAAGGAACTGGCCACCCGCATCCTGCCGGAGCTTGACCCGAACGCCACGATCTCGCCGGAGCACGACTCGTCGACCGCGGCGTTGATCGAGAGGTATCGCTCCCGCCGTCGACCTTGAAGCCGGGCGGCTAGTCCACCTGGGCGAGCAGCCCCGGGGCGTAGCGGGCCAGGTGCGCCCCGATCTTTCCGTTGCGCCAGTTGGGTTCCCACATGGCCAGGAACAGGTTGATCCGGCGGCGACGACGAGGTTCGATCGAAGCTGGAACCTTTAGGTGGTAGCCGAACGTTCCCTGAATGAGTTGGAACTGACCCCAGCTGGCGCGCGCGCTTTGGATGCGGACCCCTGAGGGGTCGAGCTCGAGCTTCATGGTGGCTGCCATGATGGCGGGACCCCCGATCGCGCACATTAAGGGCCAATGCGGCGGGCCGAGGCCGAGCCACGTATTAACCAGATAGATGCCCGCGGCGGTCGTGGCGAGGTACCACAGGTGGGGTCGAAAGCGGATATTGCTAGCCCCTCGGGGATCGCCGCTCATCGGTAGATCCTCGCGCGAGCGACGCTCATATGTGAGGAATCGGTGGTTTCACAGGGCCGCTGCCGGGGGAGGGACCTGCCGAACCTTCTGGAGGAGGCGACGTGCCCAATCTTGTTCAGCTGGTCGTGCTCGCCCAGGACACGGCTCAGATCGACGAAGTCACCATCAATCTCACCCTGCCGGGCATTCTGGCCCTGCTGGCGGGGATTCTGATCCTGTTGGTGCCCCGGGTGCTCAACTACGTAGTGGCGATCTACCTGATCCTGGTGGGTCTCATCCAGATCTTCGACATCACCCTCTGATCCGGCCTGCCCCGTTGGCGCAGAATCTGCGCAGAATCGGTCCCCGGC
>CAZEFG010000008.1:0-16215 GCA_964511355.1 uncultured Iamiaceae bacterium | reverse complement strand
TCTCGTGGGTCTGTGGGAGCGCCAGGTCGTGCCGCGGGTCATCAACGTGATGATGGGCACCGAAGGGTTCGCCAAGTTGCGCGCCCGCACGGTTGGCGCCATCGAAGGCGAGGTGCTCGAGGTCGGCTTCGGCTCAGGGCTCAACGTTCCCCACTATCCCGACGCGGCCACCCGGGTGTACGCCGTCGATCCCTCAGAGGTTGGACGCCGTCTGGCGGCGCGCCGAATAGCGGACGCCCCGATCCCCATCGAGTCGGTGGGTCTCGACGGCCAACACCTCGCCCTCGCCGACCACAGCGTCGATTCGGTGCTCAGCACCTGGACCTTGTGCACCATCGCCCAGCCCGAGGTGGCGTTGGGGGAGATGGCCCGGGTGCTGAAACCCGGCGGCCGCCTCCACTTCATCGAACACGGCCACGCGCCCGACGAGAAGGTGCAGCGGTGGCAACGGCGCCTCAACCCGGTCCAACAGCGCATCGCCGGTGGCTGCCACCTCGACCGCCGGATCGACGAGTTGATCACCGACTCCGGCTTCGAACTGGTCGACATCCACCGCTTCTATGTGGCCGGACCCAAGTCGATGAGCTTCATGTACGCCGGTCAGGCGCGGGTGGCTGCGGCTCCGCCGGTCTCCTCCGCCCCACCGACCTGAGGGTCATTCGCCGAACCATGCTCGTCGCGGTCGCCGACGAGGAACGTAGCCAGCACCACGGTCACCACCGCCAGCACCACCCCCACCGAGAACGGGGCCACGAACGACCGGGCGGTACCCGAGTTGTCGTAGGCCGCTGACATCATGGCGATCCCGAACGAGTTGCCGATCTGGTAGCTCATTCGCTGCAAGGCGGTGGCCATGCCGAGGTCGCTCTCGGGCACCGAGTTGGCCAGCGCCGCAGTCACCGGGGGGCGCGCCATTCCGTTACCGAGACCCTGGGCCAGCAACGCTCCGCAGAACACCAGGAGCAAACCGCCGTAGCCGGCCACCACGAACGCGACCATCGACACGGCGAGGAAGGTGGTACCCGCCAGCGCCGCGGTGCGGGTCCCCAGCCGGGAGCCCATTTGACCACCGAGAGGTGACGACAACGAGTAGACCCCGGTGCGTAAGAGCATCACTGCCGCCGTGACCGTGGCACTGAGACCGAACCCCTCACGCAACGCGATGGGGGCGAGGACAAAGCCGCCCATGTACACCGAACCCATGAAGATGCTGGTGAGAAGGGCAAAGGTGAAGTTGCGCCGCCCGAGGAACTCCAGGGGAACCAAGGGGCTGTCGCTGCGCCTCTCGATCCGGATGAACGCCCAGACGGCCGGGCCGAATCCCACCATCGAAGCGACGATGCCAGGGTGGTCAAAGCCCCACTCCGGCCCCTGACTGATGATCAGCATCAGACAACCGACCGCCACGGTCAGCGCGGCCGCTCCGGCCAGGTCGAACTTCACCCGCTTCGGCTCGCTCTCGGGCAGGATGACCGTGGCGAAGGTCAACGCCAACGCGGCCAGTACCGCCTGGATGACAAAGATCAGGCGCCACCCCACCAGGTCCACCAGGGGACCGCCGACCGCCAGGCCTATGGCCGGGGCTCCCGCCGCCACCAGAGACCAGTAGCCGATGGCTTTGACCCGGTCCTTGGGGGCAAACACGAGCATTACGAGAGCCATGGAGGTGGGCTGGGTAGCGCCCCCCACCACCTGTGCCAACGAGCGCAGCCCGATGAGGCTGAGCGGATCCCAGGCGAGGGCAGTGAGGGCGGCGATGGCGGTGGCGATCCCGAACCCGATGAGAAAGACCCGCCGGTGCCCGTAGAGGTCGCCCAGCTTGCCGAGCACCGGCAACGACAGGGCCGATAACAACATGGGTCCGGAGATGACCCAGGTGAGCACCGATGTGGTGGTCTCGAACTCGCTGGCGATGTCGGTGAGCGACACCGACAGGATGGTGATGGGGAACGACGTGGCGAACATGCCTGCCAGCGCCGCCCACAGGACCCAGCGCGAGTAGGTGCCCTTGGCCTCCAGCCGTGCCCGCAGCTTCAGGCGAGCCTCGTTCAAGCTCGTGCCGCCGGGCCGGGAGGAGCTGGAGGAGGAGCCGGACAGCAGCCAGCGTCACAGGGCTGGGGTCGGACACCGAGCCGGCCCAGGGTCACCGGCACCACGCTGGGGTCGAGGCGCTCCTCGATCAGTTGGCGGACCATGGTGACGAAGCGGGGATCGGTGCCCGGGGTGGCCACCCGTGCGATCTCGATTCCCACCTCTGCTGCGGTGGCTGCGGCCTGGGTGTCGAGGTCGAAGCGGACCTCTTGGTGGTCCGAGACGAAACCGATGGGCACCACCACGACCCGCCGGGCTCCTTGGGCGGCAGCGGCCCGCAGGTGGTCATTGATGTCGGGCTCGAGCCACGGAACCTGGGGCGGCCCGCTACGGGACTGCCAGACCAGATCGCGTCGCAAATCGGGTGCCACCGCGTCGGCCACCAGGGCCATGGCGTCGCGCAGCTGTTCCTCGTAGTCGCTGGTGGCCGCCATCGACAGGGGGAGCGAATGAGCGCAGAACACCAGCCAGGTGTCGCCACCAGCAGACCGGGACGGGGCGTCGAAGGTGGCGAGCGCCGCCGCCACGCCATCGCGGAAGGGCTCGATGAAACCCGGGTGGTTCCAGAACTGGCGGATCTTGTCGATGACCGGTGCTCGGTCACCGACCTCGGTCCGGGCCCGCTCGATGTCTTCGAGGTACTGGCGACACGCCGAGTACGAGCTGTAGGCCGACGTCACGAAGGCCAGCGCTCGTTGGACTCCGTCCTCGGCCATCTGGGCCACCGTGTCGGTGAGATACGGGTCCCAGTTGCGGTTGCCCCAGTAGACGGGAAGGGCGTGGCCGGCGGCGTCCAGCTCGGCCTGTAGGGCGGCCACCAGCGCCCGGTTCTGGGCGTTGATCGGTGACACGCCGCCAGTGGTCATGTACTGATCCGCGACCTCGCGCAGACGTTCGGCAGGGACATTGCGCCCGCGGGTCACGTTGTGCAGGAACGGCATGACGTCGTCGGGTCCCTCGGGGCCGCCGAAGGACACCACCACCACCGCCTGGTATTGACCTGGATCGTGGGGAGACGATGTGGGCACCGATCGATCATCGCGGCTGTGGCGCCACTCTGACTAATGGGGGTGCCGGATGCTAGACCGGAGGCCGATCCGCGGGCGCTGCGGACCGACGTTGGAGGAACGAGTGAACGCAGTCGTCATCTTCGAGAGCCTGACGGGCAATACCCGCAAGACGGCCGATCTCATCGCCGCTGAACTGCGGGCCTCGGGAGTCGAAACGACGGTCTCGCCCATCGACGCCATCGATCTCGCTGCTCTTTCCGCCGCCGATCTCGTGGTGGTCGGAAGCTGGGTCGACGGCATCGTGATCGCCGGACAGAAGCCGGGTCGGGCGGGCCGGTTGCGCAAGATGCCGGTCATCGACGGCAAGAAGGCCGCCGTGTTCTGCACCTACGCGGTCAACCCGGGCAAGACGCTCTCCAAGCTCTCGGCCATCGTGACCGAACGCGGCGGCGACGTCGTGGGTGGCGTTGCCGTCAACCGACGCCGTCTCGAAGAAGGCGCCAAGGACTTCGTCGACCGCCTCCTCGGTGCGCTCCAGGTCTAGTTCCGACCGCTGAATCACGCAGATCCCGGAGTGGGGCGGGTAGACGAACGGTCGGCGTCGCTCCGGGCTCCGGTGGCCCGGACCGGTGCCACCACCACCCCGCCGTCGGCGTCGCGCAGTACCCGTACCGACGCGCCGTAGTGCTCGCCGATGGTGTGTTCGGTGAGCACCGTTGCGGGGGTCCCCGAACCGACCGCCCGGCCGTTGCTCATGAGGATCAGTCGGTCCGAGAACTGCCCCGCGAGAGTCAGGTCGTGCATCGCGGCGACGACGGTGAGCTTGCGCCGACGGCGCAGCTCATCGACCAACTCGAGAACCTGCTGCTGGTGGCCAACATCGAGGGCGCTGGTGGGTTCGTCGAGGAGCAGGAGCGGTGCCTCCTGGGCCAGGGCGCGACCCAACACCACCCGTTGAAGCTCGCCACCGCTGAGGGTGCCGAGCTGGCGATCGAGGAAGTCTCGTAGATCGAGTTGGTCGACCACCGCTGACACGACGTCGAGGTCGTTGGGCTTCTCGGTTCCGAAGTAGGAGATGTAGGGGCTACGACCAAGCAGCAGGTAGTCGGCGACCCGCATGTCGGCGGGGCATTCCGGGGCCTGGGGAACCATGGCCACGGCGCGGGCGAGGTCACGACGGGACAACTGCTCATGGTCGATGCCGGCGAGGCGGATCGAACCCCGGTAGGGGGCCAACCCCGCGATCGACCGCAACAGGGTGCTCTTGCCGGCTCCGTTGGGTCCGATCAGGCCGACCCACTCGCCGGTTGCAACCTCGACGCTGACCTCATCGACGGCCTGGAAATCGCCGTAGGCCACGCCCACCGCGTCGAGGCGCAAAGCCGTGGTGGATGTGACGGTTCCCGGGGTGGTCATCGCACCGCCCTTCGGCTGGTGTGCAGGACCACGGCAAAGAACGGGGCACCGAGAAAGGCGGTGATGACCCCGATCGGCAACTCCGACGGGCTGGCAACCGTGCGGGCGGCGACGTCGGCCACCACCAAGAAGGTGGCGCCGCCCACCAGCGACAGGGGCAGCACGATTCGATAACTCGAACCGGCCACCAGCCGGACAGCGTGGGGGACGATGATGCCCACGAATCCGATCAGGCCACTGACCGCGACCACCGCCGCGGTCCCGAGAGTCGCGGCCGCCACCACCACCAGCCGGACCCGTTCGCTGCGAACCCCCAGGGTGTCGGCTTCGGTGTCACCCACGCTCATCACATCGAGCAGACGGCGGTGCAGGAGCACGACGGCGGTCGACACCAGCACATAGGGGAGCACCAGGACCACTTCGCGCCAACCGGAGGTGGCCAGGCGACCCAGGATCCACGAGTAGACCTGACGGAGCGTCTCGGCCTCGCGTTGTTGCACGTAGGTCTGCACGGCGGTGAGGAACGCGGCCACGGCCACCCCGGCCAGGATCAGGGTGGCGGCGTTGCGACCTGAGCCGGTGCTGTGCCCGAGCGCCCACGCGCCGCCCACTCCCACGAAAGCGCCGACGAAGGCGAACAGGGGTAGTGCGTCGACGGGCCAGCTCGACGAATCGGGGCCATAGGCGATGGCGAGAGTTGCCCCGAGCCCGGCACCGGCGGCCACCCCCAGCAGGTAAGGGTCAGCGAGGGGGTTGCGGAACACACCTTGGTAGGCCGCCCCTGAGAGGGCGAGGGTGCCGCCGACCAGCGCCCCGAGCACCACCCGGGGCAGCCGCAGTTGCCACAGGATCGAGGCCTGGCGTTCGTCGAGGCCGGGACCGATCTCGATGCCGGGCACCGACGAGACCAGCTCCGACAGAACGCCGCTGACCGACAGGCCGGCGGGGCCGACGACCAGCCCGAGCATGGCGGCACCTGCCAATGCCGCCACGGCCACCGCGAACCACCCCCGCCGGAGTCGGCTCGATGCCAACTCGGTCGGCGCCTCGGGCCGGATGATGGCCTCGACGGTGGTTCGGGTGGCCCGGTCGGTCACGGGTCAGCCGACTGGCTCGAGCTCGGCGACGGCGGCCGCAGCCTCGGCGAGGAAGTCGACCGTGCGAGGTCCCCACCGAGACGACACGTCCTCGTCGACAACGAACACAGCACCGGTACGGACCGCGGTGAGATCACCCCAGCCGGGCCGGGCGGCGACGGTCTCGGCATCTTGGCCACAGCAGGTTCCGTCGGCCAGGAAGATGATGTCGGGATCAGCGCTGATGATGAACTCGGCCGAGAGCTGCGGGTATCCCTCGGAGGTGCCGTCGGGATCGGCGGCGTCGGCGATGTTGACCAAGCCCAACAGGTCATAGACCTGACCGATGAAGGTCGATGACGTGACGGTGTAGTAGTTGTCGTCGAGCTCGTGGAAGTAGGTGAGGCCGGCTACGTGGCCGGGCAGGTTGGCCACGATCTGTTCGAGGTCACTCTGCATGTCGGCGACCAGCTCGGCGGCGGCACCGATGTTGCCGGTGGCGGCGCCGAGAACCTCGATCTGGCGGTAGACGCCGTCCATGTCGGCGGCGGCGTCGAGGTAGAGGACGGGGATGTCGAGCAGTTCGAGCCCTTCGATGACACCGCCTGGGTCATAGGAGAGGACCACCAGGTCGGGATCGAGGGCGGCCACCGCTTCGGCGGAAGCCGCATAGCCGGACAGGTCGGTCACGGGGGTGCCGGGCGGATAGGTCGACAGTGAGTCGACGGCGGTCACCTGGTCGCCGGCGTCGATGGCGAAGAGCATCTCGGTGGCGGTGGTCGAGATCGAGACGATCGCACTCGGGCGGGCTTCGATGGTGACCTCGCCGTTGTCGGCGCTGACCGTGACCGGGAACGTGCCCTGCTCGGGGTCGGCGTCGGTGGCGGGATCGTCGCTGTCGGTATCGCCGGTGTCGGTATCGCCTTGGTCGGCGGTACTCGTCGTGTTGTTCGAGGTGTCGTCGGCGGAGTCGTCGCCGCAGGCGGCGAAGGCAACCAGTGCGAGCACGACAAGTAGGAGGGTGCGGAACTTGGAAGGGGTCATCTCATCCTCGTGAGGGTGGAGGATGAGGGTCGGCCGGCGCCCCCTGGGCTCCGGACGAACCACCCTTCCTCCGAGGGTCGGTACGTCGACAGGGAGCAGGCGTCCTGGCTCATCCCCCGGAGGGGCTTGACAGTTGCGGGACAGCGCCGGACTCACACCGGACTTCGCTACATCCAAGTCAGCCGATCATGGGATCGGCCGAGATCACCCTAGCGATCCGCCGGCGCCGGGAGAATTCCGACTCAGCGGCCGCTGAACACCTGGGCCTGCCAGTCGGGGCCTTGGTCACCCGCCAAGAGCTCGGCGGCTCCTATAGCCCAGCCCATGACCGCCGCCTGGGAGTTGTAGGATGGGGGGTTGTCCGACGCGGGATCCGGAGTGTCGACCGATGGGGCCACTGCCAACACCAGGCCTCGGATGGCGTGGTCCTGCAGCACCAGCCACCCAGGGGGTACGGGGTGGTCGGCCTCAGCCAAACGCGCCGCGGCGCGCGGGCCGGCCGGGTGTTCGATACCGAGCTGCGCGGGGGAGACCCGGCCGCGCCGCGTCTCGGGAGCAGTCCAGGTGATCTTGGGGGTAGCGGGTCCGCGTCCGCCCAGGCGACCAAAGATGATGCCCGGCACCGAGCGGGACGAAGACAGTTCGGAACGATCGGCGTCGAAGGGCATGGCGTTCACCCATCCAGTTCCGGCCGCGACCAACGCGTCCATCGCCTGGGTCAGTTCGTCGAGGTCGTCGATGGTGAAATGGATGAAGGTCACAGCTGGATTGTCGCGCCGGTACTGAGATCAGCGGGACTGGACGAGCCTGGCCTTGCCTTGGGCCTTGGCCTCGTACATCGCCCCGTCGGCGCGCGCCACCAGTTCGTCGAAGGTCTCAGCACCGGGGCCTGCCCAAGCGATCCCGATGCTGGCGGTCACCTCGATGGTGTGGTCGCCGACCGAGAACGGCGCATCGAGGGACTCGATCAGTCGTTGGGCCACTTCGGCTCCGCCGGAGGTGCCGGCCGGGCTGGTGAGGATGACGACAAACTCGTCGCCGCCGACACGGGCGCAGGTGTCGGACGAGCGCAGCTCGGCGTCGAGGCGGGCGGCCACCGATCTGAGCAGGGCGTCTCCGGTGGCGTGGCCGTGGGTGTCGTTCACGACCTTGAAGTCGTCGACGTCGATGAACAGCAGCGCAACCTCCTCGCCGGTGCGCTGCCGACGAGCCAACGCTTGGCGGCCTCGGTCCTCGGCCAAGGCCCGTTTGGGCAGGCCGGTGAGATCGTCGTGGAGGGCCTGATGGCGGGTGGCCTCGATCAGGCGAGCGTTCTCGAAGGCCACCGTCGCCTGGCTGGCGAGACCCCGCAGGCGGTCGCCGATGTCGCGGTTCTCAGCGGGGGTCAGGTGGCGTTCGAATATCGCCCCCGCCATGGCGATGGGGCTGCCTATCGGTCCGATGGGCACCAGCGCGGCCTCGACGAAGGGAAAGTCGTCACCGCCGCCGAACGTGGCTCGATGATCGGGATGGTCGAGGTCGACGACCGTCGGTCCGACCAAGGGCTCGCGGACGCCGGGCAGCGAGTTCGGGTCGATCCGCGCCGGCTCCTCCACTGGAATCTGGTTTCCGGTTCGGTCGGTGGCCGCGGTCAGCACGAGCTCACCGGTGGCGGGATCGGCCAGCCACACGGTTCCGATGCCGCAACCGGTGGCGGTGGGCAGGGCAGCGCACAGGCTGTCGACCACCGACTCAACGCCGACGGTCTCGGCCAGGGCGGTCGCGAGACCAAGCATGGCGGTGGCGGTATCGCGGTCGCGCCGGGCGGCGTCGACCGCTTCGACGATCTGGATGGCCGCGGCGGCAAAGCTGGCGTAGGAGCGCAGCATGCGCTTGTCGTATGGAGTCGAGCGGGCCTGGGCGAGGAACACCGCCACCAGATGTCCGAACACCCGCTCGCCATGACGGACCTCGACCACCAAGTAGTTCTCGCCCAGCTCCTCGCCGGCATCGATCATGTCGGCGACCACCTCGGCTCCGTCGCCGTCGAACCCGACCTGGTGAACCCGCCGCCCCGCGCCGTCATCGAGCCGAACCGCCAGCAGGTATTGGGGAGCGCCGACGGCCCCGCTCACCGAGTTGACCATGCGTTCGAGGGTTTCGTCGATCTCGTGGGATTCGACCAGGCTCGCCGCGATCCGGTGGGTGCGCTCGAGCTCTTCCATGGTCGAGGCTCCGCCCACCACCAGGCGCTGGTCGTCGTCGCTCGCCGGGATGGCCCGACGGGGATCGGGACGCCACGCCACCCGATAACGACACTTGTCGTCGCCGCGGGTCTGGCAGGTGATCTCGATGCACGTGCCGAGCTCGTCGAACAACAGCGGGATCGAGCCGAAGTACCCGGTGGAGAAGTCGCAGGCGAACGCGTTGGCCTCGGCGCCATCGGTGAACACGCCCTCGATCACGACATGTGAGGGCGACGACTCGACCACGGTGAGGACTCGCCCCTTGGTGACCCGGGTGGAGTAGTCGGCCATGATCGCGCACGCCGCCTCGGTGCTGCCCGCAGTGCGGAGCATGTCGGCGTGGGGTCCGCCGAGGATGTTCCGCAGGGACTGCTCGCCCGCCTTCTCGCCGATGTGAGGGTTGCCCGTTATCTGAGCAGCCGTGGCGGTGAGCAACTGGAACTCCTCAGCCGGCCACCAGCGGCTGCCCCGGACCAGTTCGGCCACGGTGGTTGCGTCGGGCATGGCGTCGACCAACTGCTGGAGCCCGTCGCGGCCCATGGCCGCATCGACATAGTTGAGCAAAGCGTTGGCGATGACGTCGTTGACATCACCGGTGGGTTCTTCCCCCAGCGTGCTCTCGCTCATGATCGACCCATCGGCAGTATCCCGCCGATCGATAGCTTACCTCAAGGTAACTTCCTGGTGGACGTCGGTGAGAGATTCGACGAGTTCCTGCACGCCAGCCGACCAGCGAACGTCGTATGGGTCTTCTCTTTGCTGAAGGGTGTGCAGTCGGCTCGGCAGCTCGGCCATCGCCCTACGACACCGATCTCGCACCTCGTCGAGACCCGGGTCGGGGCGTAGGCGCGCACCGTCCGCCATCACCGGTTCGAGCAAGGGCCGCGGCACCTGGCCTGCCTTAAGGCCATCAGCACCCGTCGACAGCTCCTCGTCTTCGAGGGCGATCACGTCGTAGAGGGCGGTTCTGGTGTCGGTGGCGTCGTCGTAGACCCGCCACACCTGCTTACGGCCAGGAAGGGTGACCTTGTCGGCCGCCAGCTTGATCTTGGGGCCGCTGATGTCGTTGACCAGCTTGTAGACCGCGCCGAGCGAAGGCGCATCGGCGCTGGTGCCGAGTTGGGTGCCCACGCCGAACGCGTCGATCGGCGCGCCCGCCGCGATCAGCTCGGTGATGCGGTACTCGTCGAGGTCGCCCGAGGCGAAGATCGATGCCCCACCGAGGCCTCCTGCGTCGAGGATCTGTCGCACCGACTTCGACAACCGCACCAGGTCGCCGGAGTCGAGCCGCACCCCGCCGATGGTGACTCCTTCGCCCACCAACTCCTGGGCCACCTGCACCGCCCGCCGGGCCCCCTGTTCGGTGTCGTAGGTGTCGATGAGCAGGACCGCCCCCTTGGGGAAGCGGCGGGCGAAGGCCCTGAAGGCTTCGACCTCATCGTCGAACGACATGATGAAGGAGTGGGCCATCGTGCCGGCGAGCGGGATGCCCCATCGGAGGCCCGCCGACACCAATGAAGTGCCCGCTGCTCCACCGATGTAGGCCGAGCGAGCCGCCGCCATGGCCGCCTCGCCACCATGGGTGCGCCGGGCGCCGAACTCGACAAAGGAACGGTCGTCGCCGCAGGCCAGCGCTACCCGGGCTGCCTTGCTGGCGAGCATGGTGTTGATCCCGATGAGATTGATCAGACGGGTCTCGATGATCTGAGCCTCGATGAGCGGGGCGGTGACCGACAAGATCGGTTCGTTGCCGAACACGATTTCGCCTTCGGGTACCGCCATGACCTCGCCGGTGAAGCGCAACTCGGCCAGCATCGAGATGAAATCGTCGTCGGTCCAGTCGAGGCCAGCGAGGTAGTCGAGCTCTGCCCCGGTGATCTGGAGCGCCTCGAGGTGGTCGAGCACGTCGGCCAGGCCAGCGGCCACCAAGAAGTTGCGGGGCCCGGGCAGACGACGCACGAACAGGTCGAAGGTGGCCAGGTTCGATGGGTCGGCGAGCTCCGCGGCCTGATAGCCGGCAGCCATCGTCAGTTCGTAGAGGTCGGTGAAGGTGACTTCACCTGGTCGGGTCACGATGGTTTCAGGGTCCCGACGGCTCGTCAGTGGCTCCGAGGGCCCCGACGACGTCTACTCCGGCTTCGGACAGCTCGGCGAGAGCAGCTTCGCCATCGCCGGGCTCCAGGTCGACCGCGGCGGTGGCTTCGGCGACCACCATCGTCTCGTAGCCGAGCTGCTGGGCGTCGAGGGCAGTGGCCTTCACACACACGTCGGTGGCCACGCCCACCACGACCACCTGCTCGGTGCCTCGACCGCGCAGGAGCCCGTCGAGTTCGGTTGGAACGGGGGCATCGCTGGTCAGGTCGATCACGGTGAAGCCCGAGTAGCCGTCCTCGTAGCCCGTGCCCTTCTTGATGAAGATGGCGTCGTCGACCACGGTGAGGTCGCCGTGTAGTTCGGCGCCCCAGGTGTCGCGCACGCAATGGGGTGGCCAGGTTCCTCCCCGCTCAGCGAAATGGGTGGTATCCGGTGGATGCCAGTCCTGGGTGTAGGCCACTGTGGCGCCCGCTGCGACCGCGGCGTCGATCTCGGCGTTGACCTTGTCGATGGCGGCCGGGCCGCCCCGTACGAACAGCGAGCCGTCGGGATGGACGAAGTCGTTCTGGACATCGACAACCACCAGAGCCGTGCGGGGTCCGTAGGTGATTGGTCGCGTCGGATCTGACGAAGTGTCCATAGCCGTCCTTTCGAGTTCGAGCGTACCCGGCCCGATGTCCTCGCCTACCATGGCGGCCTGTGACGTTCCAGTTCCTTCACGCGGCTGATCTCCGCCTCGACACGCCCTTCACGGGAGTCAGCGTCACTGCGCCGGCGGTGGCGGCCGAACTTCGAGATGCCAGCCTCAACGCCCTCGATCAGCTGATTCGTTTGGCGATCGATCGCGAAGTCGCATTCGTGATCCTGGCGGGCGATACCTACGAAGGTCCGGCTCGGGGGGTGCGGGCCCAGCTCGACCTGCTGCGAGGAGTGCGCGAGCTCTCCGATAGGGGGATTCACACCTTCATCGCTCCCAGCGCCGCTGATCCTGCGGCCCGGGGTTGGTCCGCAGTTCGTGAGTGGCCCGAACTCGTCACCCTGTTTCGTGAGGGCACCCCCACCGCGGTCCCGGTCGAACGTGACGGCCAGACGATCGCCACCGTGCACGGGGTGACCCATCCGCTCAGCGCCGAGGGGGCCCCCAGCCCCGCCGATCTGGCGTCCGGGCTCGACCTCGAAGGCCAGGGACCGCACATCGCAGTGTTGTACGGAGGCCCCGCTGACCAGCCCGAGCCCGCGCCACCGAGCACCGAGTGGGTCGAGCAGGCAGCCGATGTAGGCGTCGCCTACTGGGCGTTGGGCCAGGTCCGAGAGCGCGGGATCTGGGGGCGCGATCCATGGGTCGTGTCGTCGGGAACCGCCCAGGCGCGTCAGGCCTCAAGTAACGAACACGCCGCCAACGGGGTTTATGTCGTCAACCTCGACAACGCGGAGGCGAAAGCCGAGCCTGAGTTGGTGCCGATCGACCGTGTCCGCTTCGATCGGATCGAGTACTCCATCGAAGGGCTGGCTGACCTCGCCATCTTGCGCGACCGGCTCGTCGATACCGGTCGGCGCTGCCTGGCCGATGCCGACGGCCGATCGGTGCTGCTCCAGGTCGAGCTGGTCGGGCGGGGGCCGGTCCACACCGAGCTCTACCGTCCCGGCGCGCTGGTTGAGCTGGTCGAAGGGCTCCGCACCGAGTCGCTCAGCGAGCCTCCCCTGTTGTGGTGGGACCGTGTCGACGTCAGCACCACCGCGGTCCAGGATCTCCAGGAGCTGCAAGGCCGCAACGACTTCATCGCCGACCTCGTCGACGAGACACAATCGCTACTCGGGGACGACGAGGCTCGGGCCCGACGCACCGCGGATTGGGACGAAGAGCTCCCGTCCGACCTGTACCACCTGCTCGAAGCGGCCGCCCCCAGCGCGGTCGATCCCCAACAATGGCGGGCAGCCCAGGATCTAGCCGTCGACCTGGTCGCCAGCGACGAGTCGTGAACAAGGCGGGAGGACCAACGTGCGCATAGCGGGCTGGAGGATCGACGGGTTCGGAATCTTTTCCGATGCCCAAGTCGACGAGCTACCCGAGGGACTCACCCTGGTCACCGGACCCAACGAGGCCGGCAAATCCACCCTGCTGGCGTTCCTGCGGGGTGTGCTGTTCGGGTTCCCCGACGGCCGCATGCGGGCCCGTCGCCACGAGCCGATCAACGGCGGCCGCCACGGCGGTGCGGTGTTTCTCGTCGACGAGGCCGGAGGTACCTGGACCGCCGAGCGATACGTCGAACCCAAGTCGTTCAGCCTGCGCCGGCCCGATGGTTCTACCGCCGACCCCGGGGAGCTCGCCCGTCTGTTGGGCAGCGCCGACTCGACCCTGTTCGCCAACGTCTTCGCCTTCGGTCTCACCGAACTCGACGCCTTCGAGTTCATCGACTCCGACGCCGTGCGCGAACGGATTTTCTCCGCCGGCGTGGTCGGCGCCGGACGATCCGCCCGCGATGCCCTCACCACCCTCGACGCCCGCCGCTCGGTCTTGGTCCGTCCCCGTGGTAAGTGCGAGGTCCGCGACCTGGCCGAGGAGGTGCGGGTGGCCACCCGCCAGCTCACCCAGGCCCGGGAAGCGGCCGCCGATCTGGGTCGACGCCGGGCTGAGGTCGACCGTTTGGGTGCCGAAGCCGACGAGCGCCGTCGTGAGGCTGATCGTTGCCGCGACGAACAGCACCGGTTGCGGTCTCTCCTTGAGGTGTGGCCGTTCCGTAGCCGCATGGCCGATGTCGACTCGGAGCTGGCGGAGCTTGCCGTCCCTGAGGCCCTCGACGACACCGCCGAGGCGCGCTTCGAGCGGGTGACCGCCGAGCTGGCGGCTGCCCAACGAGCGCTCGACGAGGCCACCGTCGCCGCGGGCGCCGCCCAGAAGAAGCGCGAGGCGGTGACCACCGACGACCAGTTGGCCGAGGTGGCTCCCGAGGTGCGCACGTTGGTGTCGGAGTTGGCCCTCGAGGACGGCCGTCGGACCCGCATCGCCGAGCTCGACCACGCCATCGACGCCCAGCACCAACTGCTCGAAGAGCAGCTCGGCACGCTCGGCCCCGACTGGAGCCGCGAGCATCTGGCCCAGTTCGATGCCTCGATCCCCGCCGCCGAAGAGGTTCGTCGCCGCGGGCATCGCCTCGAAGACATGGAGAACCGTCTCGAACGGCTCCAGTCCGAGCGCATCAGCTTGGCCCGAGGTAGGGCCGAAACCCAGACCAAGCTCGCCGCCATCGAGGAACAGAACGAGAACACCGGGCGCCTTCCGAGCGCCGAGGACGCCGCCCGCGAATCACGGGCCCTGCGTCAGCTGCGTGCTCATCTGGTCGACCTCGGTACTCAGAGTGCCCGACTCGAAGGCGCCAATCGCACGCTCGCCGGTCTGCGGGCAGTCGCTCCCGCGTCGCTCACCGCCGGCAAGAACAGCCGGGCCAGTGCCATCGGCATCGGCGTCATCGGTCTGGTGCTGTGCGCCCTTGGTGTCGCCGCCATGGTTGCCGCCAACGACCAGGTGGCCATGGCGCTGGGGCTGGGCGGGGTTGCCCTCCTGGCGGTGGCGGCGGTGGTGTTCGTTGGCGGCAAGTCGCTCACCAAGCATTCCTCCGAAGCGGCAGTGGCTCGCCAGATAGTCGAAGCCGAGCAGGCGGCGGTCGAGTCCCAGGACAAGGTCGAGATGCTGCGCACCAGCGTGCGCGCCACCGCATTGCAGCTTGGCCTGTCGGCGGAACCCACCGCGATCGAGGTCGAAGAGTGCGCGGCCCGTATCGAGAAGTCGAACCAGGAGTTGCGTGACACGCTCCAGCGGCGCTCTCGGGCCACCGAACTCACCGCGGACGTCCGCGAGGCCACCAAGCGCCTCGACGAACTCGAGACCGAGATCGCCAGCCTCTCCCAGAAGGTCACCCGCGAACAGGAAGAGTGGTCGAGCTGGAAGAAGGAGCGTGAGGTTCCGCCCGACCTCGGGATCGAGGCGATCAATGATCTGTTCACCGCCATAGAACGAGCCCGCACCACGCTGCGCAACCTTCAGGGCATCGAACGGGAGCGGGCCGAGGTGGTCGCCGATGCCGAAGCCTGGCGTTCCCAGGCCCGGGCCATCCTGAGCCGCGTTCATGTCGACCTCCACGACGACGTCGACCTGATGTCGCGTGTGCGGACCTTGTCCGAACGGGTCGAGGCCGACGAGGTCGCCCGGCGGTCGCTAGAGGAGCGCACCTCCGCGTGGGAAGAAGCCAACCAACGGGCCGAACTGGCTCGCGAACGCCTCGACTCCGCATCCGAAGAGCACGCCACGCTGTTGGCGGCGGTCGGGGCTGATGACGACGCCCAGTTCCGTCAGGCGCTGAATCGCCGCCGGAGGCGCCAAGAACTCGAGGCCGAGCGCAGTGCCTCGATGGAAAAGATCCACGCCGTGCTCGGTCGCGGCGACGCGGCGGCCCCGTTGCTGACCGAACTCGACCGGGGCGACCGCGCCGGCTGGGATGCCCAACTCGCCGAGGCCACCACCCGCCTTCCCGAGCTTGAAGCTGCCCACGAGGCGGCCATCCGAGCCCACCAGGACGCCGACCGTGCCCTCGATGCGCTGGCTCGTTCCACCGATGTGGCCGATGCGGGACTTCAGCTCGAATCGGCCCGGTCCCGCCTGGCCGACCGCGTGGCCGAGTGGCAGACCCTCACCTCGGCTCGGGCCCTCATCTCCGACACCCTGGCTCGCTACGAACGCGAGCGTCAGCCCGCCGTGCTCAGCCGGGCCGAGAAGATGTTCAACCGGGTCACCGACGGCCATTACCCCAAGCTGATCATCGCCGACGGCGAGGTTCGTGTGATCGACCAGCAGGGTCGCCAGCTCTCCACGGTCGATCTCAGCCGGGGCACCGCCGAGCAGCTGTACCTTTGTGTGCGGTTCGGCCTGGCGGCCGAGTTCGCCTCCCATACGCCGTTGCCGTTCGTCATGGACGACGTGTTGGTGAACTTCGACCCCGAGCGCACCGCCCACATGGCCGGGGTGCTCGCCGAACTGGCCGAGTCGCACCAGGTGTTGTTGTTCTCGTGCCAGCCCACGAGCGTGGCCACCATGCTCGAGGCCCGACCCGACGCCCGGGTCATCGAGCTGCCCCGCCACGGCGGCAGATCCCGCCGCAAGTAGCCACCCTCCCGGCCCACCGCCCACCGTCCCGGGGCCCCCCCCCCCCCCCCCCCCAGACCAGGGGGCGGTGCCCGCGGCGGGCGCGGGGGGGGGCCCCCCAG
>CAZEFG010000007.1:0-22793 GCA_964511355.1 uncultured Iamiaceae bacterium | reverse complement strand
GTGCCCACCCGCTCCAGCACTTCCATGTTGCCGGTGTCGGGCGCCGAGCAGTTGAGGCACTCCGAAGCGAGCGGGTTCTTGCCCAGCTCAACGGCGATGTAGGCGTAGTCGAGGTTGGATAGGCCCTCGCCGGTCTCGGCGTTGGGTAGGAAGAAGTTCCACAGTCCTTGCGCCTTGGCCTTGGCCTTCACCCCGTCGAGCAGCTCAAGCTGGCCCGGGGCATAGGACCAGCGGTCCTCCCGCCCCTCGCCGAGCCGGTAGAACTCGGCGGTGATCGGTTCGACTTCGTTGGCGATGAACTCCTTCACCGCCGCCAGCAGAGGCCGCGCCTTGGCCGACATGGCGAGGTTGTACAGCTCGCCGTCGAAATCGTCGGTGTTGAGTGGGTTGGCCATTGTCATGGTCTCCTGTCGAAAGCGTGATTCGGCATCTGGTGTGGCTAGGACCGGCGATGGGCCGCGTCGGCCATGAGTTCCAACATCTCGACCAGCAACGGTCGTGGCGTGGCGAAATTCAATCGGGCATACCCCCTAAACCCGGCTCCACATAGTGCCCCATCGGTCACGGCGAGTCCGGCAGCCGCAAGCGCTGCGGCTGGAGTCGACCCTAGACCGCAACCGCGCAGATCGATCCAGGCCAGGTAAGTGGCGTCGGGAGGGCGGTACCGCGCCCCAGGCAGATGGTCGGAGACCAACTCAGCGAGCAGCCGGCGTGACGAATCCAGGTAATCGATGACCTCGGCCAACCACGGACCACCCGAACGGTAGGCCGCGGCATTGGCCACCACCCCCAGATTGGACGCCCCCTCGGTGGCCAAGCCCGAAAGCCCGGCCCAGCGCCGGGCGTCCGTCGGGTTCGTGACGATGGCCTGAGCACACTTGAGGCCAGGGAGGTTCCAGCCCTTCGAGGCTGATGTGCCCGTGATGCTGTGACGGGCGGTCTCTTCGGAGATGGATGCGTAGGGGATGTGGTCGGCGCCGTCGTAGATGAGCGGGGCATGAACCTCGTCGGCGAACACCCGGACTCCAGCCGCCTCGACGACCTCAGCTACAGCGGCGAGTTCCGAGCGATCGAACACCGTTCCGACCGGGTTGGCCGGATTGCAGAGGATGAGCAGTGTGCCCCCTGCCGCGAATGCGGCCGCCAACCCGTCGATGTCGAATCGGTAGCGTCCGGCATCGTTGATCATGGGGACTTCGACCACCGGTCGACCCAGATACCTGGGGACGGTCAGAAACGGCATGTAGGCAGGAGTAGGAACTACCACCGCGCCTGGCTCGCTGAGATGTTCGATCGCCAGTCGCAGCACCCTAAGCACGTCGGGCACCGCGTGGATCATCGTGGGATCGATCTCCCACCGGTAGCGGTCTCGGTGCCAGTCGCTACACGCTTGCGCCATGTCTCGAACCAGCGGTTCGGGCAGATACCCGAACTGGGCGGCCCGGACGGCTTCAGTCAGTGCTTCGGTCACCTCGGGGGCGGTGCCGAAATCCATCTCGGCGATGAACGCGCCGAGCGCATCTGGGAAGCGAGTCCACTTGACCCCCGCCTGGGCCCGACGCAGTTCCTCGACGGTGATTTGATCGAACCGGTGGGTGAAGCTCACACACTTGAGTTGTAATGGCTCGCACCCGCGTCGACAACCGCCCTCAGCGCGCCCGCCGCACGCTCGATAGCGCGCCTCGCCACGCTGGCATCAGGGCAACACCGAAGATCACAACCGCGACCACCAACGAGAACACGACCAGGATCCAGCGCGCCGTCTCGGTGAGCCAAGCTTCTCGGACAGCGAACTCCGCGACGGCGGTGACAATGCTGACCAACGTGAGAGCTGTCAAGCCTGTGACCACCAGGTTGATCGTTTGAGTCGTCCGATTGACTTGTTGCTCGCGGCGAGCCGAGTGAAGATCTGCCAACGCCGCGATCTTGATCATCACCTCTTCTTCAAGCGACTCCACCCTCCATGTGTTGGCATACGATCGCCAGACCGCGAAATGAAGGGGACCCATGGCGTTGAGCACATCGCGGTGGCTGAACAGCAGTATCTGCATCAGATGCTCGAGTTCCACGACTCCTGAAACATCGCCCTGCTCCCAGGTGGCAGCCACGAAATCCTGGTACAGATCATCGTCGATAGCGGTTAGTGCCGCGATCCAGTACTCGTAGTAACGAAGTACCGAAAACGAACGAGATTCGCTCAAGTTCAGTTGTGGAGCGATCTCGACGGTCGCTGAGTTGCCTGCGTAGCAGTAGTGCTCGGGACTGGAACACGCGCTTTGATCATCAGATCTGATACCGGGCAACGCGAGTCGCCTAGCTACCTCGTGGCGAAGTTCCGCAGTCGCTTCAGTTCGAATCAAATGCAGACGATGCCGACCAACGGTCCGACAGGTCGCATCGTCGAATTCACCAACCTCTATCCCCGACCCACGACAGGCGCGTTGGACCAAGGCCGAGATCTCTCCCACCAACTCCGGAACTACTTTCGAGAGCGACTCGACTGCGACGACCGAGGAAGCCCCCATCTCGGTCAAGCTCAGGGTTTCTTCTGAGTTGAGGAAGAAGCTTGCGACGCCAGAGCCATCGGCCCACAAGGACAACTCGACGGAGCCGACCCGCCAGGGCAGGCAGTCCATGTCACCCGACGACAAATCAAGAACGAACCTCAAGAATCCACATGGGACCCGGGTCGTACCGACTCCCTCCTCGTCCCAGGTCCTGGGTTGGAAGGTTCGCACACCGCCACCGCCCACCTCCGCGCTGGCCTCGGCGTAGGTCTCCACCACTTCTGCGGTCAGTCCCGGCACGGGTTCAATCTTGCTGACGATCATGTCCTGTGCGTGCCGGAAAGTATCCGATTGAGGGATCACCTTGACGACGAGGTTTGAGGTGAAGCCGACCACAATCACCAGGTCGCTTGAGTAGCTCTCTGCTCTACTTCCACGTGACGAGCTCTCGTGTATCTCCGCCACTGCCTTCACCACTTACGCTCCTTCGGAAAGCCAAGGTTCTACTCGGCCGTCAACTTCCCTTCGGCTCCCCAGACCCGGTTCTTAGGTCCCAGCCCGCAAGCAAAACACGAGAAGGGGCGTCCGATACCGGACGCCCCTTCATCCATGATGTCCGACCAACTCAGCCGAAGCGGCAGAGACCGGCTGAGATGACTGTCTTGTCGCCCACCGAGGTGGTGAAGACGGCCTCGCCGTCGCCGATGCGCCACATGCGAACGGTGAGATCGTCGCCGGGGAGAACCGGCGAGGCGAAACGCCCTTCCATGTGCTTGAACCGGGCCGGATCCGAGTCGCACAACGTGTGCAACAAGGCCCGACCGGTGAACCCGTAGGTGCAAAGCCCGTGCAGGATCGGCTTGGGGAAGCCGCCGATGTCAGAGAACGACTTGTCGGAGTGCAACGGGTTGCGATCGCCGTTCAGCCGGTAGGTAAGCGCCTGATCGGCCCGGGTCGAGTAGGTGACCTCGTGGTCGGGATCGCGCTCGGGCGGGACGTTGGTGGGCCCGGATGGGCCCCGGTCGCCACCGAATCCACCCTCGCCGGCGATGAACACCGACGAGCGGGTGCTGAACAACGGCTCGTCGGTGTCGACCAGCTTCGAGTGTGACTCGGTGACGATCACCGCACCCTTGCCCTTGTCGTAGATACCGACGATCTCGCCCTGTGCCTCGAGCTCGCCCTCAACGGGGATCTCGCGGTGCAGGGTGATCGACTGCTCGCCATGCACGAGCATCGCCGGGTTGAACGAACCCACGTTGCCCATGGCCCCTCGGCCGGCCCCCAGCACCACCGCCTGGGTGGGAAGGGCCCGCTGGTCGACGCCTCGGGTGTTCTCGGTGGTGAACTCCAGCTCGAAGCCGACGGGATCGATGGAACCCGCGCCGACGCTCACCGCATAGAGCAGCGAATCCTTGCTGGTCCACTTTCTCCGCCCCGGCTCACCCTTGGAGCCGACGGCATCGGGATTGATGGGCATGTGCGTTCCCCCCTGGTCGCGGTTGTCGAACTAATGGTGGCCTAGATCAGATGGTCTTGCCGGGACGACCGGGGCCTTCGGCGTCGTTGCCGCCCATGTCGGCGTTGAGCCGGGCATTGGCCATGAGCTCGGCGACGAGTGGTCCCATCTGGGCGGGATTGTCGACCGGCTTGACGGTCGGTCCACGGTGCCAGCCCTCGGAGATCGAGAGGGCGCGGCCGGTGACGTCGAAGAGACGGCCGGTGACGTTCTTCGCCTCGGCGCTGGCCAGCCAGGTGACGATGGGCGAGATCCACCGCGGCGACATCTGCTCCTTGGCCTCTTCGGGCAGCTGACCCATGCCGAGGTTCTCGGTCATGCGGGTGAGGGCCGCGGGAGCGATGGCGTTGACCGTTACGCCGTAACGGGCCAACTCAAGAGCCGAGATGACGGTGAAGCTGGCGATGCCAGCCTTGGCGGCGCCGTAGTTCGTCTGGCCGACGTTGCCGTACAGACCCGACGGCGACGACGTGTTGATGATGCGGCCGTCGACCTCTTCTCCGGCCTTGGACTGCTCACGCCAGTAGGCGGCGGCCCAACGGGTGGGAGCGAACGTGCCCTTGAGGTGGACCTTGATGACGAGGTCCCATTCCTCCTCGGTCATGTTGGTGAGCATGCGGTCACGCAGGATGCCGGCGTTGTTGACCAGGATGTCGAGGCGCCCGAAGGTCTCGATGGCCTGGTTGATCATGGCCTGGGAGGCTTCCCAGTCGCTGACGTCGGCGCCGTTGACCACGGCTTCGCCGCCCATACCGCGGATCTCCTCGACGACTTCGCCCGCCGGACCGCTGCCGCCTCCGGAGCCGTCCATCTCGGCTCCGAGGTCATTGACGACGATCTTGGCGCCCTGCTCGGCCATCATCAGGGCGTGCTCACGACCGATGCCTCGGCCGGCACCGGTGATGATGGCGACTCTTCCATCGAGGATTCCGCTCATCGTGTGACTCTCTCCTGGCTCGTGTTCTGGTTCGCTGATGCGATCACTCCCCCCGTGGTGGAGCTGACCGGATAATGGCAGACGGAAGCCTCCGGCACCCACTCCGGGAGGACCCGAGGCACCTATGGCCATGTCGACCCCGCCCGATGTGGAGATCGCCCATACAGGTGCGATGATGTTGCGCGATGCTGCGCGATCACCTCCCCTCGCGCGGACCCCTGGGGCTGCTGGTCGCGGGTGGAGCCGCGTTCGTCCTGTACCTCCTCGCCATGATCCTGTCGTTCCTCGACGGAGGATTCGCCGGAGCCAGCGTCGGGCGCAACATCACCCTCGCCGGCGAGTCAGTGTCAGGTGTGCCGGTAGCCGAACTGCCATTTCTCATCGCCGATCGCTACGCCGACTACTCCGACACCCCCGTAGTGGTCGACGCCGGCTTCGGTCCGGTCACCACCGACGCCGCCTCGGTCGGGCTCACCGTCGATGCGGGATCGTCTTCCGGTTCGGTGAAATCGGCCAACTCGCCGGGCTTGTTGACCCGTCCCTTCCGATGGGTCGGAAGCTTCTTCGTCACCCGCGACGTCGACCTCACCCACCATGTCGACGAATCGGCCATGGCCGACGGACTTCTCAGCCTTGACCTCCCGGGTGTCACCGAGTGGCGTATGCCCTCCATCGAAGCCGACGCCTCGGGGGTCCGGCTCGTACCGGGCATCACTGGCTCGGGGATTGCCACCGAACATTTCGCCACGGCACTGCTCGCTGCCGCCGACGAGGGTGAACAGCCCCTCCGGGTCACCCCGGAACTGGTCGAGATCGCGCCGCCCGTTTCCGACGCCGAGGCGCAGGATGTCGTCGACGCTGCCGAGGTCGCCACGTCCACCCCTCTCGACGTGCGGGTGGGCCAGGTCGCCGACGTGATCGACGTGGCCACGCTTCGGTCGTGGCTGGTCCTGAACATCGACGGGTCGAGCGTCGACTGGGGCATCGACCATCCAACGGTTGCCGCTGAGATTGCCGATCGGTTCGACGGAGCCGAGAACCCTGGCTCCGACGTCGAATTCGTGGTCGATGGAGGCCAACTCAAGGTGGTCCCCGGACAACCATCGGCCAGTTGCTGTGAGGAAGGCAGCACCAAGATCATCGAGGACGCCCTGCGCAACCGGCGTGGGCGGGTCGAGCTCCAACTCATCACCGAAGAAACCCAGCGGGGCTCGGAGTGGGCTCGCGAGATGGGCATCGTCGAGGAGGTGGCTTCGTTCACCACCACCCACGCCTGCTGCCAGAACCGGGTCACCAACATCCACCTCATGGCCGATGCCATACGAGGAGTGGTGATCGAGCCCGGCCAGACGTTCTCGGTCAACGACCACGTCGGACGCCGCACCGCCGAGAAGGGATACCTCCCCGCTGGCGGCATCACCAACGGGGTGCTGGTCGACCAACTCGGAGGCGGCGTCTCCCAGCTCACCACCACCTTGTTCAACGCCGCCTTCTACGCCGGTCTCGACTTCGGCGAGTACCAGGCTCACACCATCTACTTCTCGCGCTATCCCTACGGCGTCGAGGCGACCCTGTCGTTCCCCCACCCCGACCTGCAGATCCGCAACACCTCCCCCTACGGCGTTTTGATCTGGCCCACCTACACCGACACCAGCATCACCGTCACCTTGTACTCGACCAGGCACGTGACGGTGGAACAGACCGACCAGACCCGTTCCCCCCAAGGTGTGTGCACCCGCGTTCGCACCGAACGGACCCGCACCTACCACGACGGTCGCGAGGTGATCGACCACGTACTTGCGCTGTACCGGCCAGAAGAGGGCATCAACTGCACCGGAGAGTCGTCGGTACCCACCACCACGACCACCACTACCGAACCTGACCCGGCTGACACAACGACAACGACGACCACGACCACGCCGACCGACCCCACCCCCACTACGACGGGGCCGCCGCCGACCGACCCTCCTCCGCCGGACCCGCCTCCGGGGGACGGGTGAGCGTCAACCGCAGCAACGGCCCCACCACCCACGACGTCATCGTCGTCGGGGCCGGACCAGGCGGCGTGGCCACGGCGGTGACCCTCGCCGATGCCGGCGCCGATGTGGTGCTGCTCGACAAGGCCACCTTTCCCCGCGACAAGACCTGCGGAGACGGCCTCACCACCCTCGCCCTGCGCGAACTCGAGGCCCTCGGCCTAGTGCCTGACCGGGTCGAATCATGGACCCCGGTGCTACGGGCCCACCTGCACTCACCCCATCAGCGCACCGTGACCTTGCCGCTGCCCGATGGGCCCGGCTGGTACGCCGCAGTCGCCCGGCGGATCGACCTCGACGCGGCGCTGGTCGATCTCGCCGCTGCCCGTGGTGTCGAGGTAAGGACCGGGACTCCCCTGGCCGATGCGGCCATGGACCGCAACGGCGTGAAGGTCTGGACCAGCCGGGCGGACAAGCCACTGACGGCCAGGTGGGTGATCGGAGCGGACGGGATCTGGTCGCCGTTGCGTAAGGCTCTCGGCCTGGTCGAGCCTCAGTACCGGGGCGAGTGGCACGGCTTCCGGCAGTACCTCCACACCGACCTGGCCTCAAGCCGCGACCTGCACGTGTGGTTCGAGCCCGAGCTACTTCCGGGCTACGCCTGGTCGTTCCCGCTTCCCGACGGTCGGGCCAACGTCGGGTTCGGCGTGCTGAGGGGCGCCCGGCTGGACGGCAAGGCCATGGCCGCATTGTGGACCAGTCTGTTGGCCCGCCCCGCCCTACGCTCGGTAATCGGCGACGAACCGCTCGCCGAAAGCCCTCACCGGGCCTGGCCCATCCCGGCCAAGGTCACCCGCTCGATTCTCGGAGCAGGCAGAGCGTTGTTCGTGGGTGATGCCGCCCGGGCCACCGACCTGTTCACCGGTGAAGGAATCGGCCAGGCGCTGCTTACGGGCCGGATCGCCGCCGAAACGATCCTCGACGCCGAGGACTCCCCCGAACCGATGGACTCCCCTGGCATGGGCGCTTCCAATCGTTCGGGACCCGATCCGGCCCTGGTTGCCGAACGCTACGCAGCGCAGGTGCTTCACCACCTGGGCCCGGACCACCGCATGGCTTCGGCCTTGTCGTGGCTCATGCGCACCGGTCCCGTGGCAGAGGCCGCCATCGCCATCGTCGGCACCAACCCCTGGACCCGCCGCAACGTCGGCCGCTGGCTGTTCGAGGACTCACCCCGCGGCATCGCGCTGACCCCCCGCCGCTGGCGCCGCGGCGCCCTCTCCGGCCCCCCGGCCTACCGCTGATCCCGTTCTGTGCGGATCTGGTTCACGCTGAGCGTTCTAGATCCGTACGGATCGCCGGGCGGGTGCCGTCCCAGCCGTGGCTGCGAAGCATGTGGTCTACATCGCGGAGGAACCGATCGGGCTGGCGCAGCATCTTGCCGCTGTAGATCAACAAGCCGAAACCGGCGAGCCGCAACTGGTTGGTCTTGACCGCGTCGGCTTGCTGCACCTCCTCGTTGCGGAAGTGGTCGACGCCCCACACCTCTAGGACGGCCCGGTACTGAGGCCACAGAAAATCGGGGGTTACCTCGACACCGTCGGCGCAGGCCACCGAGACCAGACGTTCGGGAACGGGAACGCGCCCGGAGTCGACCAGAAGCTCATACGCGATGTCCTCGGTGGTGCTGTCACCGGCGATATCGAGGTAGTGCCGGTTCACAAGGTTCCGCACCACCGTCAAACCTGGTCGACCTCTCCGGCTGTGATCGACGAGCACCCCGAGAATCTCCTCCCAGGTGACCAGATCGCGACGGAGCGCCTCCCACATCACCCTCCTCGCCTGATGAGGCTCGACGGCGGCAACATCCAGGAGGGTCCGTCCCGGCTCTGTCACCGGCACCCCATCGACTATCACCCGACCGCCACGTTCCAGATCCCGCATCCGGTGGAAGATGACACCCGACAACGCGACATCGCGGTTGTTGGGTACGGAGACCTCGATCGGCACTGCCCTCGACCCGGCGATCCCATGAAGCCGGGCAGCCGTTCGGTGAGAACCAACGGCGTCGGCCCCGCCATAGAGCACTGCCGCCATCACCCTCTGATTGAAGGTGCGCGGGGACCCGCTCACTACGTAGACACCGGGTGCCACAGCGACCCAGATTCCTTGACGACAACGAGTGCCTGCCAGGCCCTTATCGGCCCCCAAGTCTCGTAGCTGCCACAACGCGACCGCCCCGTGCTGTTGGCGGGCCAGCACTCCCACCGATCGATCGATATCCGCCACCTTCAGCTCCCTCACTCGACTCGACTCACAAGGGGGAAGGTGCGCAAACGCTATCGACCGGTCCGCCACCACACAAGGGTCCACTCATCCCTTCGGCCGCGTTCTCAACCTGTGCGGATCCAGAACGCCCACGTTGACCCAGATCCGCATAGAACGACCGGGCGAGCCGAGCGAGCGAGCTAGCTAGCTCGTGAGTGCGTGGATGGGTCCAGGGGCACTGCTCAGGAGTTCAGGTTTACAGTGTAAGGATGATCCGTACGCGCTTGACCGATGTCCTTGAGATCGACCATCCGGTAATGCTGGCGGGGATGGGCGGGGTCTCCTACCACCAGTTGGTCACCGCGGTGTCGGAGGCCGGGGGGTTCGGCTGCATGGGGGCCTCGACCATGGGACCCGACGAGATGGTGGCCGAAATGGCCGCGGTGAGGGCAGCCACCGACAAGCCCTACGGCGTCGATCTACTGACCGCATCGCCAGGCGATTTCGAGGCTCGGGTCCAGGCGGTGATCGACGGCGGTGCCCAGGTGTTCGTCGCCGGACTCGGGGTTCCGCGCGACGTCGTCGACCTCTGCCACCGCAACAACGTGCTGGTGGTCAACATGTGCGGAAAGGTGCGTCACGCCATCGCCGCGGTCGAAGCCGGCTGCGACCTGGTGGTCGCCCAGGGCACCGAAGCCGGGGGCCACACGGGTCAGGTGGCCACCATGGCTCTCGTGCCCCAGATCGTCGACGCGGTGGGCGACCGGGTGCCGGTAGTAGCCGCCGGAGGCATCGTCGACGGCCGAGGGTTGGCCGCTGCGCTCATGCTCGGCGCCGACGGCGTCTGGGTGGGCACCCGATTCATCGCCACTCCCGAAGCCCGCACCACCCCCGGATACAAAGACGCCCTGCTGGGTCTGACAGACGACGGCACCACGATCAGCCGGGGTTACACGGGAAAGACCTGCCGGGTCATCCGCAACTCCTACACCCAGTACTGGGAGGAGAACCCCGACGAGCTAGCCCCCTTCCCTCAGCAGTTCTTGCGCTCCGTACAGGATGGCGCCAACCACCTGGGGGCCGATCAGGCCACCGCGGTCGACCCCGACAAGGAGTTCTGGCCGGCAGGTCAAGGCGCGGGCGCCATCGAGGACCTGGTCCCCGCCGGCGAACTAGTCCACCGGTTCGTCGACGAAGCCGAACAGGCGATGCGCCGCCTCACCACCTAGGCGGGCGATGAGGCGGCGCGGGGCGGGTGGGGAACGAGGGTCTCAGTCGGCCCAAGCCTTGACCTTTTCGAGCACCGCGATCGGGTCGTCACCCACCGGCTGCACCGACAGAGCCGTCACCCCCGCAGCGCGGTAGGCCTCGACCTGGTCGCGCACGAACCCTTCGTCGCCAAACAGCGACGACTGGCGCAGGAACTCGTCGGGCACCGCGGCCGCGGCTTCGTCCTTGCGGGCGTCGAGGTAGAGGTCCTGGATGACCTTGGCCTCGGCCTCGAAGCCATAACGACAGAACAAGTCGTTGTAGAAGTTCTGCTCGCGCGCCCCCATTCCGCCCACATAGAGAGCGACCATGGGGCGGTTGGCGTCGCGAACCTTGCGGGCGGTTTCTTCGTCGCCGAAGCCCACCGCTCCACCCGCAACGATCTGCAGCGGACCGAGATCGGCCGAGCGCTTGGCGAAGCCAGCGGCGAGATCGTCGCCCCACACGTCGTCAGCCTTGTAGGGGTTGTAGAAGATCGGCAGCCAGCCGTCGGCCACCTCGGCAGTCATGGCCACGTTCTTGGGGCCGAGCGAGGCGACATAGATCGGGATGTCGGCCCGCTGGGGATGGGTGATGATCTTGAGAGCCTTGCCCAGACCCGTGCCCTGGCCTTCCGGCAGCGGCAGCTGGTAGGCCTTGCCGTCGTGAACCACCCGTTCACGGCGCCACACCTGGCGGCAGATCTCGATGATCTCGCGAGTGCGCTGCAGCGGGCGGTCATAGGGAACCCCGTGGAAACCCTCGATCACCTGGGGACCGGAAGCGCCCAAACCAAGCACCGCCCGTCCGTTCGACAGGTCGTCGAGACCAGCCGCGGTCATCGCCAACAGCGTGGGCGTGCGGGTGAAGATGGGGAGGATGCCCGAGGCGATCTCGATGGTGGTGGTCTTGGCCGCCAGGTAACCCATGAGGGTGGGAGCGTCGTTGCCGTACGCCTCGGCCACCCACACCATGTCGACGCCGACCTTCTCAAAGGCCACCACCTGCTCGACCGCCCGTTGGAAACCGCCGGCATAGGACATCGACATGCTGAGCTTCATGGGTTCGTCCTCATCCCTCTAGGTCGTCGCGAAGCACGTTGCCGACGTCGGCACCGTTGTCGAAAAGCACCCGGTAGCGGATCCACGGGCCGAGCCCGTTGACCAGGGTCACCCGGCCCTTGGTTCCCTCGGGCACCCCGGGGAGATCGTGCACCGCTCGAACCTTTTGACGACGCCGAAGCGGCGGCTGTTCGGTGACGGAACTGATGGTTGTCAACGCTGCTCCTTGGGTGGGTGGTTCCTTCGAGTTTCGGTCCAGGCCAGCCCCGCCTCGACATCGAGGTCGTGGGGCAGGCCGAGCACCCTCTCGGCAATGATGTTCCGTTGGACCTCGCCCGTGCCACCTCCGACGGTGAGCGCCGGCGAGAACAGGTAGCCGAAATGCCAGATGCCCACGTCGGCGCCGAGCGGTCCACGATCTTCGAGCATGCCCCCGGCGCCGCTGAGATCCTTGGCGAGGGCCATAATGTGCTGCCCATGTTCGTCGGCCAGAACCTTGCGAATGGAGGCTTCTGGGCCCGGCGGGCGGCCCTTTACCGCCGCGGTGACGGTTCGCAGCCGGATCAGCCGCAGGATCTCGTGCTCGGTGTGAAGTCGTGCGAGGCGCTGACGCAGGATGTCGTCGGTGACACCGCCCTGGGCGCGCACGATGTCGAGCAGGTCGGTGGCGTCAGGTCCCATGCCCCAGATCGCCCCACCCGATGACAATGACACCCGCTCGTTGCCCAGGGTCACCTTGGCCAGCTCCCAACCGTGATGCTCCTCGCCCACCAGCGCATCGTCGGGGAGCCTGACGTCGGTGAAGAAGACCTCGTTGAAGGTATGGCCGCCCGTCATCTCGATGATGGGACGAACCTCGATCCCGGGCAGATCCATCGGGCAGATGAAGTACGAGATCCCCCGGTGCTTGGGGGCATCGGGATCGGTACGGGCGATGAGGATGCCAAAGGCGGAATCGTGGGCCAGCGAAGTCCAAATCTTCTGGCCGTTGACCACCCAGGTATCGCCGTCGCGCTCGGCCCTGGTCGACAGGTTGGCGAGATCGGATCCGGCACCCGGCTCACTGAACAGCTGGCACCAGATCTCCTCCCCCGCCAAAAGGGGAAGGAGATAGCGGTCCTTCTGGGCCTGGGTACCGGCGTGCAGGATGGTTGGCCCCGCCCAGCCGATCCCGATCTGGTTGCTCGGACGACCGATACCGGCCTTGGCCAGCTCGTCGTCGATCAGCAGTTGGTGGATGGGATCGGCACCGAGCCCGTAGGGGCTGGGCCAGTGCGGAGCGACCAAACCCGCCTCGGCCAGGGCCCTGGGGCTCGGATCGGGGTTGGCGTTGATCCATTCCCTGACCGCCACCCGCCTGGGGTCTTCACCGCCGGGCAAGTCCAGGTCCATGGCGGGACCCTAGTGCCCAGTGCGGCCCGGCCCAGGTTGCGATGGCAGGATGGACCGATGCCTGTACCCCGCACCGTGCGCATCGCATCGACCGATGGAGTCGAGGTGGCCGTACACGACTTCGGAGGTCGCGGTCCTACCGTTCTGTTCGCCCACGCCACCGGTTTCCACGGCCTCGTTTGGACCCCCCTGGTCGCTCACCTGGTCGACCGATTCCGCTGTCTGGCCGTCGATTTCCGCGGTCACGGCGACACCCCCGCCCCCGATCACGGCAGCTTTGCCTGGTCCGGATTCGCGGACGACGTCGAAGCCGTCGTCGACAACCTCGCCAGCTTCGGCGGCCTCGACGCCAGCCCACTGTTCGGGGTGGGGCATTCCAAGGGCGGGGCCGCTCTACTGCTGACCGAACAGCGCCGACCGGGCTCCTTCGCCGCCCTCTACTGCTTCGAGCCCATCGTCCTCGACCCCGAGCGCCGGAGCGCCGCCGCCGCCATGGGAGAGCCCTCCCTGGCCACCGGGGCTCGCCGTCGTCGTGAGATCTTTGAGTCGCGCGACGAGGCCTACGCCAACTACGCCGCCAAACCGCCGCTCGACGCCCTCGACCCTCGCGCCCTGAAGGCCTACGTGGACCATGGTTTCGTCGACCTCGACGACGGCGGCGTGCGGCTCAAGTGTCGTGGCGCCAACGAAGCCGCTACCTACGCCAACTCGACCGGCCATGACGCCTTCGATCATCTCGGCGAGGTCGAGATCCCCGTCACCGTCGCCGCCGGCGCCGCCGACGAACAAGGCCCCGCCGTCTTTGCCCCACTGGTCGCCGAGGCTCTACCCCGCGGCCGTTTCGAGCAGCACCCACAGTTGGGACACTTCGGACCCCTCGAGTCCCCCGAGTTCATCGCCGACCGCATCACCCAGGCCTTCCAATGACCGATACGCCTCATCCCGTTCTCCCTCCTTCCCTGGACCCGCTCCTGCATCCCGCTCCTGCGCCTCCGGCGACGGTGAGCTTCGATGCGGAGGGCCACCCCGTCGCCGACTCGGTGGCGGCCACCACCCCCGGCATCGGCCATGCATTGGGCCGCTTCGACGCCGAGATCGACCGGATCTTCGCCATGGTGCGCGGCAACGCCCCGATCGACCGGCTCTACTACTCGGCATCCGCGGTGGGCGACTGGAGCCTCATCTGGCACGTGCTGGGTGTAGCCCAGGGGCTGGCCGATCGCCGCAACGGCTGGCGCCGAGCCCTACGGCTCTCGGTCGCCCTCGGCATCGAATCGGCCCTGGTCAACGGGGTCATCAAGTCGTTCTTCCGCCGCACCCGCCCCGTCCACGACGGGCTGCGACCCCACAACCTCCGCACCCCCGCCACCAGCAGCTTCCCGAGTGGCCACGCCAGCTCCGCTTTCATGGCCGCCCACCTACTGGCCGAGAAGTCCCGCGTCGCGCCCCTCTGGTACGGCTTGGCCGCGGTGGTCGCCACCAGCCGCATCCACGTTCGGATCCATCACGGCTCCGATGTGGTGGGGGGCGCGCTCCTGGGTCTCGCTCTCGGCGCGGTCGTGCGCCGCACGGTACCTCTCGAACCTGGACGGCCAGATCCAGGACCCCTCGAATCCGCGCCTCTCAAGACCGAACCGACGGGGACCGACGGAACAACTGCCGGGCCCTGACGGTTGACCCAAGCATGGTTCCCTTCGCTGTCACCTACGACTATCGCTGTCCCTTCGCTCGGATCGCGCACCTCCACCTGATCGAGGCGCTCGAATCCGGCCAGGACTGGGACGTGCGCTTCTCGCCCTACTCGCTCAGCCAGGGCCACGTCGAACAAGGACAACCGTCGGTGTGGGACGAACCCGCCCAGGACTCGGGCCTGCTCGTGCTCCAGGTTTCGGTGGTGGTGCGAGACCGGTTCCCCGACGCCTTCCTGGCCGTGCACCGGGCGCTGTTCGACCATCGGCATGTGCACTCGGGCGATCTACGGGACCGGGAAGCGATCGCTGGCTTGTTGTCGGCGGCCGGAGTCGACCCCGACGCGGTGTGGGCCGAGGTCGAAGCCGGGTGGCCTCTCGAGACGGTTCGCCAGGAGCACGAAGCCGCCCAGCACGGCCTACAGGTCTGGGGTGTTCCAACCTTCATGACCGACGACGATGCCGCCTTCGTCCGCTTGATGGAAGAGCCCGATGGCGATCCCGCCACCTCGGTGAAGACCATCGAACGCATCGTCGACATGCTCGCCGGGTGGCCGGCGCTCAACGAGTTCAAGCACATGACCGTCAGCCGCTGACGGCTCAGGGCGGCGCAACCAGCCAGCAGCGCGGCGGATAGCGTGACCGATATGGAGCCCGGGGCACCTGACAATCGCCTCACCCCGATGGAGGCGCTGATGTGGCGCCTCGAAGGCGACCGCAGTCTGAGCTCGAACTTCGGAAGCATCACCTTCCTCGACCGCGCGCCCGAGCCCGAAACCTTCCGGCGACGCATGATCCAGGCCCTCGACTCCATCCCCCGGTTCCGCCAGCGGATCGACGACTCTGGGCCCCCGGGCTCCGGCGCAGTTTGGGTCGATGTCGAACCCGACATCGACCACCACCTGCGCTGGGTTGCTCCCCCGGGTGACGCATCCGAACAGGCCGTGCTCGACATGGCCGCCGAGCTCGTGGCCACACCGTTCGAGCCGGATCACCCACCGTGGGAGTTCCGGCTCGTGACCGGCCTCGCCGACGGACGTGCCGCGCTGGTGCAGCGCATGCATCACTCGGTAACCGACGGTGAAGGCGGCGTCGGCTTGGCCGCCCACTTCGTCGACTTCGAACGTCATCCTGAGCCCGCGCCCACCCCCGAACGAATAAGGCCTCACGCGGCACCCGCCGCCCATGAGTCACCGTGGCTCGACCGGCTGGTGAGCAACACCGCCGACCGGGCCGGGAACCTGGCCCGAACCGCGGTCGATGTGGCCCGATGGACCACAGGCGGGGTATCTGATCCGAGCCGCTTCGCCCGTTTGGGTTCGGAAGCCGCCGAGACCGCCCGATCGTTGCGGCGTCAGCTGCTGGTGATCGACCGAGCTCGGTCCCCGCTCTGGAAGCAGCGCTCGACCCGACGTCAGCTGGTGGTGGGTTCGGTTCGGTTTGCTCCCGTGAGGGCGGCCGCGACCGAAGCCCAGGTGTCGATCAACGATGTGTTCGTGACCGCCACCCTCCGCGGCGTCGCCTCTTACCACCGCCTCAAGGGCGCCACCGTCGATGAGTTGAGGGTGGCTATCCCGGTGAGCACCCGCACCGATCGAGCCGATCGATCCGCCACGCCCAACGGCGGAAACGCATTCAGCCCCACCCGGGCCACGCTTCCGTCGGGCGAGGCGCACGCCGCGGGCGCCCACCTCAAAGCGGTCTCAGGCCTCATGTCACAGATCAAGGCCGAGCGCGCCCTCAATCTGGTAGAGCCCTTGGCGGCGGTCTCGGAGATCGTGCCCACCCCGATGTTGCGGACAACCCTGGCGCGCCAAGCGGGCACCGTCGACTACGCCGCTTCGAATGTGCGCACCACCTCGGGGCCGCTGTACATGGCCGGAGCGAAGATGGAGGCCACCTACGCCTTGGGGCCGCTGATGAACACCGCCGCCAACATCACCATGTTGAGCTACGACGGGCGGCTCGACCTCGGCATCCACGTCGACCCGGTGGCCGTATCGGACCCCGAGTTGCTCCGCGACACCGTGGTCGCGGCGATCCACGAGATCTGTGCTGCTTTCCCCGGCGCGACTTCCGCGGACTGAACGACCCGACTCAACCGCCGTCTGGTGACGACGGGGGCCCGCTAGTTGGTGGCGAGGGCCGAGTCGAGTTCTTCGGGGTCGGTGGGGGTGGCCAACAGCACGCGAACGTCGAGAAGGAGGTCGGCTACTTCGTCGGTAGTGACGAGGTTGCGGTGCTGCATGTCGCCAAGGCCGCGGTCGATGAGCGCGAGCGCCTCTGCAATGGTCTCATCGGCAACCGTGGTGGTCATGCTGGCCTCCCGAGTCGGTCTGTATTGATCGGCCTCTCCGATCGCTCCCCCACCATAGCGACCCGGTGAGACGACGACGCCTCACTAGGTCCCAAGTGGTTTCTGTCACATCGGCTCGACCGCTTACCCGATGAGGCTTCGACCGAGTCCCGCCTCGTAGTGGACGACCTTGCCTCGGCGTCGGCCTCTACGATGCGGCGGTGGACCTCAGAGCCAGCAACGTCGTCGTCACCGGAGCAGCCAGCGGGATCGGCGAAGCGATGGCTCTTCGCTTCGCGGCCGAGGGAGCCGCCAGCCTGCTGCTCGCCGATCTCGATGTCGACGGACTGACCCGGGTCGCCAAGCAAGCCGAAGCCCACGGAGCCGAGGTCGCGATCCAGCGGTGCGACGTGGCTCACGAGCCCGACATCGTCGCCTTGGTGGCCGCGGCCGAATCCCTGGGGCCGATCGACCTGTTCTGTTCCAACGCCGGCATCGGCGTTCCGGGCGGAGCCGAGGTGCCCGACGACCAGTGGCGTCTCATCATCGACATCAACGTCATGGCGCACATCTACGCGGCCCGGGCCGTGCTTCCCGCCATGATCGAACGCGGCCGGGGTTACCTGCTCAACACGGCGTCAGCTGCTGGCCTGCTGTCCCAGATCGGCTCCGCCCCGTACGCGGTCACCAAACATGCTGCGGTCGCCTTCGCCGAATGGCTGGCCATCACCCACGGCGACCAAGGCATCGTGGTGTCGGTGCTGTGCCCCCAGGCCGTGCGCACCGCCATGACCGCCGACACCGAAGAGGGGGGTGTTGCCGGAGTCGACGGGATGCTGGAGGCCTCCGATGTCGCCGAGTCGGTGGTGGCGGGCCTGCGCGACGAACGCTTCCTGATCCTCCCGCATCCGGAGGTCGCCGAGTACGTGCGTCGCAAGGCCGACGACCACGACCGTTGGATCTCGGGGATGCGTCGGCTCCAGGCCCGGTACCTCGAGGGGATGTGAGCGTGACCCAGCCCTACGGCGTCCACCCACGAACACAGGTCGTCCCGACATGAGGCGCATGGCCGTCATTGGCGTCATGGCCACCGCCGTCCTGACGCTGGGCATCGGGATCGCAGTGGCCGTGTTCGTCGGTTCGATCGAGGTGCGCAGCTTCAGCATCGATCGGATCGCCGTCGATGCCGAGGTTCTTCCCGACGGCTCGATGTTGGTGACCGAGGAGGTCACCTACACCTTCAGCGGCGCCGACGACCAGCCCTTCTCGGTCGGTACCAGATCTTTCGAAGGCGGCCGCCATCCGGGCACGGTCACCGAGATCGCCGCTTACGAAGGCGACCGCCAGCTCGACACCCTCCTCTCCACTCCATGGCTGTACGAGTGGGACATCTATCCGTCGCCTTCGGGTACCCGCACCTTCCGCCTGGAGTACAAGGTGGTCAACGCCGTACAGGTGTGGGCCGACACCGCCGAGCTCTACTGGAACTGGGTAGGACGAACCTCACCCGCCATCGGCGAATGGTCGGCCACCGTGAGCTGGCCGGCGGGTGCCGGCGACCTCCGCACCTGGGCCCACGGCCCTCTCGACGGGGTGGTCCACATCGACGGCGACGAAGTGATCGCCGCGGTCGACGACGTGCCGGCCGGCCAGTTCGTCGACACCCGTACCGTCGGCCCGACCGAACGCTTCAACGTCGCCCCCAACGCCACCCCCCACCTCGAACAGATCCTGCGCCAAGAAGCCCGCAACGCCGAGGAAGCCAACCGAGCCCGGGCGAACGCCGATCGGATCGAGAACCTGCGCCAGCTCGCCGCTCGGATCTTCACGGTGTTGATGGCGCCGCTGATCCTGCTGGCCGGACTCGTCTTCTATCTGGTGTGGAACAAATGGGGACGCGACCCGACCCGGCCCGCCGACATCGGCGACTACTGGCGCGAGGTCCCCAACGACCCACCGGCGGTCGGCGCGGCGTTGCTCAAGTGGCGCACGGTCGACAGCGACGCCTTCTCGGCCACCGTGTTGGATCTCGCCCGCCGGGGCTACCTCAGGATCGAGCGGTATGTGGTGGACCGCAAGCTTCTGCCGGACCGCACCGACCACCGTTTCATCGCTACCTCTCCCAAAGTCGCCGACGACCTCCTTCCGTTCGAGCAACGGGTTCTGCGGTGGCTGTTTGGTTCAGGCAAGACGAGCGTGACCCAGGACGAACTGGTCGAAAAGTCCAAGGCCGACCCCACCGCCGCCAACAAGTTCTGGACCAGTTTCAAGTCCGACGTGCAAGCCGAGCTGGACCGTCGTGAGTACCTGGTCAAGGGCAAGGGCCTGGCCTTTGCCATCCACTTCCTGGTGGTCACCCTCCTGGCCATCATCAGCATCGTCGCCATTGCCGTTGGGGCCTTGGTCGCCGGCCTGATCGGGCTGGCGGCCTCGTTGGTCCTGTTGCCCCTCGGCATCCTGCACCGCTCGCGCACCCCGGCCGGCACTCGCCGCGACAGCGAATGGAGAGCGCTGCGGCGCTACCTCCAGGACTTCTCGAACCTCGAGGAAGCCCCGGTGGGACACCTCGCCCTCTGGGACCACTATCTGGTGGCGGCCACCGCTCTGGGTGTTGCGCGGGAGCTTCTCGAGGCGCTCGAGACCAAGTTCCCCGAGGTGCTCGAATCCAACTCCGTCGCCCCGTGGTACGTGATGAACGCATCGTCGTCGGTGCGGATGCGGGGCATCGGCAACTTCGGGTCGACGTTCGGGTCGACCGCGGTGAGCGCCTTCAGCCCACCGTCGAGCAGCGGCGGAGGCGGAGGAGGCTTCTCCTCCGGCGGCGGGGGCGGTGGAGGCGGCGGAGGCTTCGGAGCCCGCTGACCAGAGCGCGGTCAGCGCTCGTCACCATCCAGCCGCCACGAGGCGGCGCCGGATGGATACGGTCGAGTGGGTGACCTCCGGATATCGACATCCCAAGGAGCTGATCGACGAAGTAGCGAGCCTGGTGCGCTCTCGCTTCGGGGCCGCCATGGAGGGCCTGGCCCGGCGGTACTTCGCCGGTCTCCCCCGCCACGACCTACGCCGGCGAACCACCGCCGAGCTCTACGGGGCGGTGGTCTCACACCTGGCCCTGGCCCGCCATCGGGCTCCCGGGCAGACCTTGGTCCGTGCCTACTCGCCGACCATCGACGACGACGGCTGGCATTCGCGGCACACCATCGTCGACTTGGTGCTCGACGACTCTCCGTTCATCGTCGCCACAGCACTGATGACCGTCGAGAGGATGGGCCTCGATGTCCACCTCCTGATCCACCCTGTGATGGCCGTCGAGCGTGATTCTGGCGTCCTGCTCGGGCCGGGAGAGAACGAACGGGCGACCGCTCACGAAGCCATGGTCCACCTCGAGATCGACCGAACCACCGACGCCCAGCAGCTATCTCGGATCGAATCAGAACTGGCGAAGGCCATGGCCGCGGTCCGCGCCGCGGTGACCGACTGGCCGGCGATGGTCCGCCGTTGCGAGACCGTCGCTCACGAACTGACCCGTGGGGTCGACGCGCCCGACACCGATGAGGCCATCCGCCTGCTGCGCTGGATGGCCGGGGGCGAGTTCGTTTTCCTCGGGGTCCGCGACTACGAGCTCGACCCGGCCGAGGGCATCATCCGCTCGGTTCCCGATACCGCACTGGGGCTACTGGCCGACCATCCGCAGTCATCGCGGACGCTCGACGAGCTGTCTCCAGCTGGCGTCAAGAGGGCATTGAGCCCCGAGGTACTCCTCGTCACCAAGACCAACGCCCCCTCGCCGGTGCATCGCCCCGGGCCGATGGACTACATCGGGATCCGCCAGGTCGACCCCGATACCGGGATCATCACCGAGCATCGGTTCATCGGGCTCTTCACCGCGCCGGCTTACACAGAATCGGTGACCCGCGTCCCGGTGGTGGCGCCCAAGGCCGCGGCGGTCATCGAACGGACCGGCTTCAAGCCCGGCTCCCATGACGCCAACCGTCTGATGACGGTGCTCGAAGAGCATCCTCGCGACGAACTGTTCCAAGCGTCGGTCGATGAGTTGGCGCCGATGCTCCTCGACATCGTCCACCTCTACGAACGACGCACGGTGCGCCTGTTCATCCGTCCCGACGCGTTCGGGCGTTCGGTGTCATGTGTGATGTTCGTGCCGCGTGAGCGCTACCGCACCGAAGTTCGCGAGGCCATCCAATCGACTCTCGAGAGCGCTTTCGGCGGCCCCAACATCCATTTCGAAGCCGCCGTGTCGTCGTCGCCCCTAGCTCGGCTCTATGTGGTCGTGGGCGTCGGTTCCGACAAGTCCGGCGACCAGCCGACCGACCCCGACATCGACCTGTCAGACCTTGAGCAACACCTCGAGGAGATCATCCGCACCTGGGACGATGCTCTCCGCGACGAACTGATCGACCACGTCGGCCAGGCGCGGGGCATCGAGCTGTCGGCCACCTGGAACAACGCCTTCCCCGCCGGCTATCGAGAGGACCGTCCGCCCGGGCTGGCGGTCATCGACATCCTGCGCCTCGAGGCCCTGGCCACCACCGCGCCGGGAATGGTGGCCATCCGTAGCTACCACCCACCGTCGTCTGACCAGGCTGGTTTGCGGGTCAAGCTCTACCGGATCGGCGAGCCGGTCAGTCTCTCCGGCTTTCTGCCGATCCTGCACCACCACGGCACCAAGGTCCTCGACGAACGTCCGTACCAGCTGACGCGAACCGACGGCCACCAGGCCTTCATCCATGACTTCGGCCTGCAACTTCCTCGCAGTGCAACCGAGAACATGCGCCAGCACGGCGAATCGATCCGACGCCGCTTCGAAGAGAGCCTCCTGGCGGTGTGGGAACAGCGGGCCGAAGACGACCCCTTCGCCGAACTGGTCCTCGGCGCAGCACTGACCTGGCGGGAGGTGATGCTCGTCCGGGGCCTCGCCCATTATCTACGCCAGACCGGGGCGACCTTCACCCCTGCCTACCTGCAGGAGGTGGTCACGGCCCATCCCGGCATCACCAAGCTTCTCGTCGACCGGTTCCATGCCCGCCTCGACCCCGACCGGATCGACCCCGCGCACGACCTCGAACTGGCCCAATGGGTCAACGACGCGCTCGACGCCATCCCCCGCCTGGACGAGGACCGTATCCTGCGGGGCCTCAACAGCCTGGTCGAAGCCACCGTACGCACCAACCTCTACCAGCCCGGCCCCGACGGTGCGCTGGCTGAGCATCTGGTGTTCAAGTTCGACCCATCGCTCATCGCCGACCTGCCAGAACCCAGGCCGACCCATGAGATCTTCGTAACCTCTCCTCGGGTCGAGGGGGTGCACCTGCGGGCCGGTCCCATCGCCCGCGGCGGCATTCGCTGGTCGGACCGCAAGGAGGACTTCCGCACCGAGGTCCTGGCCCTACTCAAGGCCCAGGTGGTGAAGAACTCTGTGATCGTCCCGGTGGGGGCCAAGGGCGGGTTCATCTGCCGGAATCTGCCCGCCGACGACGCCGCTGCTGAACGCGCCGAGGTCGAAGCCTGCTACCGGACCTTCATCGGCGGATTGCTCGACATCACCGACAACGTCGTCGACGGCGAGGTGGTGCCGCCCCAGGGGGTCGTGCGCCTCGACGGCGACGATCCGTACCTGGTCGTCGCCGCCGACAAGGGAACGGCCTCGTTCTCGGACCTGGCCAATGCGCTCGCCCAGGACCGAGGGTTCTGGCTGGGCGACGCCTTCGCGTCGGGCGGCAGCAACGGTTACGACCACAAGGCCAAGGGGATCACCGCTCGGGGCGCGTGGGTTTCGGTCCGGCGCCACGTCTCCGAGATGGGCATCGACCCCGAGCGCCGCCCGATCACCGCCGTCGGCATCGGCGACATGTCCGGCGACGTGTTCGGCAACGGCATGCT
>CAZEFG010000006.1:0-25305 GCA_964511355.1 uncultured Iamiaceae bacterium | reverse complement strand
GGTACCTGATGGGCGACGCGATCACCGAGGCCGACGTGCGCCTCTTCACCACCCTCGCCCGCTTCGACGCCGTCTATCACGGGCACTTCAAGTGCAATCGCTCGAAGCTCACCGAGATGCCCGTGCTGTGGGCCTACGCCCGCGACCTCTATCAGACCCCGGGGTTCGGCGAGAACACCGATTTCCACGACATCAAGAGCCACTACTACGAGGTCCACACCGACATAAACCCCACCGGCATCGTCCCGCTGGGGCCCGACACCTCGGGCTGGCTCACCTCACACGGGCGTGGGTCGCCCACCACGCTTTCAACTGCGTGAAAAAGCGCCTGAAGTGGGCAGATTTTCACCCAGTTGTGGTGCGGATGGGCGGGTCGAAGGCCTCGGGGCCGATCTGGTCATCGACCACCGACACGACCGCCGCGGCGGCCAACAGGTGGAAGATGGCGTGCCCCTGAATCGGACTCCGGCACGAACACAAGGGACGGCCGGTCTGGCTGAGCTGGTGGAGCACGAGCGCGGCCACCCCGAGCACCGCGGTGCGCGCTGACAGACGGCGAAAGTCCCCAGCCCACACCGTGGATCCCACCAACGAGGCCGCCATGGCGTCGATCCCGATGTCGTGCACCACCTTGGAGGCCGGGTCGCCCGGGCCGTGATAGCCGAGACTCCCGACGCCAGCGACTGCGGTCGATGCGCCCACTGCCAGCCACGGCCAGCGACGACCCCCTCCCTCCCGACGCCGGGCCCAGCGGACGATCGGCACGGCGGCGATCACGAACACCACGCTCGACAGGGCGTTGGCCGGCTGGCCCAGCCAGCCGGGCCGGATCTCCTCGCAGTCCGACACCGCCACATGCGGTCGCGCCCCCGCCGTCACGACCCCACCTCGCCCGATCGCACGGCCTCTTCCGATCGCACGGCCGCTTCCGGCCGGGCCAGGTCCTCCTGTTGGGCCTCCTCACGTATGGCTCGCCGGACGGCGGCGACCACATCGGCCCTGACCTCCAGGGCCACGCCCGCGCTCCAGGACCTCTCGATCTGAGCGCGCCAGCGCAACAACAGGTTGGTGAGCGCCATCGCCCGCTCGATGAGCCACACCGCCGCCAACGCCCCGGCGGCGGCGGTGATCACCACGATCACGCCTTGCAGCGGTCCGTCGGCGGTGAGCACCGCGGCGGCCAGCCATGCCGCGGGGAACGCCACCAGCCCCACCAGCACTCGGGCCGTCCCCTTTGTGACCGGAGTACGAATCACCAGGCTGACCAGCGCCACCGCCAAGGCCGGCCAGAGGTTGACCACGGCGGTGGCGGCGACCAACGAACCGAGGATGGCCACCAACACCGCTATCGAGATCGCCGACCGGAACAGGCGCCGAGGACTCGTGGGGTGGATGACGTCGCCATCGGTGATGTGCAGGCCGTGCAGCATGGTGAGATAGCGGCCCACCTGGCGACGGACGTTGACGCCCTCGACCTCGGTGGCTCGTTGGAGGCGTCGCGCAACCTGGTGGCGGGCCTGCAGAGTCGGCTCGGGCAGCTCCGAATCGCTGAGCGCGATGTTGGCCGCGGTCTCGAAGGCCACCGCGGTCTCGGTGTCGGGGAAGTCCTGGATCACCGACCGCAGCTCACGGTCGATCACAGCGGTCAACGCCCGCACCGCGTCAGCGTCGGCGACGCCTGCCCCCGGCGTCACCACGTCGTCGAGGATGATCGGGTCGCCGAACAGGACGAGCGCCGAAGATCGGAGCGCGATCTTGTCGGGGAAGGTGAGGCCCACCGGCACCACCACCAATTCCTCGACCCCGGCCGCCCGGGCCCCTAGGGCCATACGCGCCGCCCCCGAGCGGAGCGGGTCGATCCGGGGCCGATCGTGGGTGGTCCCCTCGGGGAAGATGGCCACCACATCGGCCTTGGCGAGCGCCCGGTGGACTTCGGCGAAGGCCTGGTCGTTGCCTTCGGCTCCCCTTTCGCCTTCGGCACCCCCTCGGCCTTCAAAGCCGGCCTCGCCTTCGCGCCGACGCTGGACGAACACCACGCCGACCCTACGAAGGATGAACCCGGCCACCGGGATGCGGGCCAGTTCGGCCTTGGCGACGAAGCGGGGCATCCGGCGCAGGGCGGCCGCGATCAGGACCGGGTCTACGAACCCGTTGAAGTGGTTGGCCACCAACAGGACCGGACGGTGGGTCGGGCAGCGGTCGCGGCCCGCCACCTCGACCCGACGGAACAACAGGGCCGACACGAATCGGGCGAGCAGAGCGACGAAGCGGCGCACCCCCCGAGTCTGGCGTACTCCGCGACACTGGCGTAGCCCCCTTGACCAGGTATGTTCAGTTCGTGGACCGCAACCGCGAGGACATCACCGCCGAGATGCCTCAGGTCTTGGCGCCGTCGGCATCGTTCGAGGCCCGCGCCGCTCGCGTCGGCAGCGGCATGGAGCCCCCGGCCGAGGTGGCCGCCCGCCTGTCGCTACCCCTAGTCCTGCGAGGCTTCGGCTTTGTCGATCTGGCCGGTTTCACCTCCTTCACCGAGAAGAAGGGCCCCCACGCCGCCACCACCGAACTCGCCCTGTTCCGCGACGTGGTCCGCCAGGTGGCGGCCTCGCGCGGGGTGCGAGTGGCCAAATGGCTCGGCGACGGCGCCATGATCGTGGGCATCGAGTTCGGACCCACCATGGCCACCTGCGTCGAGTTGGCGGCGCGTTGGGCCAATTCGGCGGTCCCCATGCGGGGAGGCGTGGCCGTCGGACCGGTCCTGCTGTTCGAAGGCGACGACTACGTAGGCCCGGCGGTGAACCTCGCCTCCCGTCTCTGCGACATGGCCGAACCGGGCGAGGTCCTCGCTGCCGGAATGGGTCTCGATGGAACCCCCGACTGGATCACCAACCTCGAGGAGCGGGTGATCGACGTGAAGGGCGTGGGCGAGGTCGACGTGGCCCGGCTGATCGTGGCCGTCGGCACCGAACTGCCGACCTTCCCCGACCTCTGAGGCCCGGCCGCCCCTTGGTCCCTTGTTCCGCGGAACTTCAAACTGCGGAATCTTGACTAGCTGGGTCAAGTTTGGGGCACACTGGTCCGCTGCAGTTCGACCGGACCGAGGAGCAACCTCCGACACATGGCATGGGAAGCGTGGTTGACCCTCGGGGTCCTGGCCGTCATGGTCGCCGTCCTGCTAACCGAGCGGGTGGTCCCTGTCGTCTGCGTCGGCGTGGCAGTGGTGGGCCTGTACCTGGCCGGGGTGGTGACCTTCGGCGAGGCCTTCAGCGGCTTCTCCAACTCCGCCCCCATCACCGTGGCCGCTCTCTACATCGTGGCGGGGGCGGCCGAACAGACCGGCGCCCTGGCCCGGCTTCTTTCCGCGGTGTTGGGCGTCCGTAAGCCGCGCGCCGAACGCCAGGCCGTGCTGAGGGTCTCGGCGGTGGCGGCCGGAGCGTCGGGCTGGGTACCCAACACTCCTCTGGTGGCGCTGATGATCCCCACCATCGAGGGCTGGGCGCGTCGCCACCGCATCAGCCCGTCGCGCCTGCTCATGCCGCTGTCGTTCGCCGCCGTGCTGGGTGGGGTGGTCACCCTGCTGGGGACCTCGACCAACCTGGTGGTCAGCGGACTGCTCGAGGACGCCGACATGGAACCTTTGGGGGTGTTCTCGATCACCCCGGTCGGGCTGCCGGTGGCGGTGGTGGGCGTCGCCATGCTGGTGCTGCTCGCCCCCACCTTGCTCCGCCAGCGCACCACCCCCGGCGAGGCCCTGCCCGACGCCCGCGAATACACCATCGACATGGTGGTCACCGCCCACAGCCACGCCCAGGGACAGACCCTCGCCCAATCGGGCCTCGCCACCATCGACGGCTTGCGCCTCCAGGAGATCGAACGCCTGGGCGAGATCCTCACGCCCGACGAATCCCTGACCATCGAAGCCGGCGACCACCTCATCTTCGCCGGGCAGCTCGAGCGCCTGGGCGACCTGAAGAACCTCGACGGCATCATCACCACCTACGAACACCTGGCGGACTCCCCCACCGACGGCGGTCGGATGTTCGAGGTGGTGGTGTCGGGATCGGGCCCCCTGGCGGGGCATACCCTCACCGAACTCGCCTTCGGTGAACGCCACGGCGCCGTCGTCATCGCTCTGCACCGGGCGGGCGAAGCGGTCAGCGGCCGCATCGGCGACGTGCGCCTGCGGGGCGGCGACGTGCTGGTCGTGGTGGCCGAAGCCGGCTTCCGGGACCGCACCCGCGACCTAACCGACTTCTTGGTCGTGGCCCCCATGGAGGAGGCACCGCCCATCCGCCGGCCCGGCGCCCGGGTGGTACAACTCGTCGTCGCCGCCCTCATCGCCACCACCGGCACCGGCCTGGTCGACCTGCCCAAAGCGGCGGTGGCCGGCGCGCTGGCCGTGGTCGCCTTCGGCGTGATGTCGCCCACCGACGCCCGCCGCGCCGTGAACTTCGATGTCATCGCCCTGGTGGCCCTCAGCTTCGGGCTCGGCGCCGCCGCCGGCACCAGCGGCTTGGCTAGCGAGATCGCCAACGGCCTGTCGTCGGTAGGCGAGCCGCTCGGAGCGGTCGGGGTGCTCGGGGCCATCATGTTGGCCACCCTCATCCTCACCGAGCTCATCACCAACAACGCCGCCGCGGCTCTGATGTTCCCGGTGGCGATGGCGACCGCCGCCGAGACCGGCGTCGACCCCCGGGCGCTGGCCATCGGGGTGCTGATGATGGCGTCGTGTTCGTTCCTCAGCCCCATCGGCTACCAGACCAACACCATGGTGTGGAGCATCGGCGGCTACCGCTTCAGCGACTTCACCCGCCTGGGTATCCCGCTCACCGCAGCCACCTTCGCCACAACGCTCGTCACCGTCCCACTGGCCTTCCCCCTCACCTGAGCTAGCGTCACGGGCCGGCGCAGAGTGAGACAGGAGCAGCATTCGATGTCGATCGCGAGGCGCTTGGGAGCCGCGGCCCTGGTCGCGTTTCTGGTCACGGCGACAGTGGCCTGCACCGACGGGGGCGACACCGCCACGTCGACCACAAATGCGGCACCCAACAACTCCACCACGACGGTTCCCCGTGGCGAGGAGCCGGCCGACACCTGCGACCAGGAACCCACCGTCGACGGGGTCGTAGCCGAACCGGTGGAAGGCAGAGACGCCGACTTCACGGTCACGTCCCACGACGGGACCAAGCTGCGGGTCCACTGGTATCCCGTCACCGGGGCCGCTGCCGACAGCCCCGCCCCCACGGTCCTGAAAGGCCCGGGTTGGGCGCTCGGCGGCGACACCAACCTCGATCCCGAGCAACCCGTCCTGCTCGGCGGCGCTTCCATCCCGGCGCTGCACGACTCTGGCTACAACGTCTTGACCTGGGACCCCCGCGGCTTTGGCAAGTCCGAGGGTGTCGTGCAGATCAACCATGCCGAAACCGAGGGCCGCGACGTCCAGGTCCTGCTCGACTGGCTGGCCACCCAGCCCGAGGTGCAACTCGACCGCCCCGGCGACCCCCGGGTGGGCATGGTCGGCCACTCCTACGGCGGTGGTATCCAACTCGTGACCGCGGCGATCGACTGCCGGGTCGACGTCATCGTGCCGGGCATCGCCTGGAACTCGCTGGTTTCCAGCCTGTACAAGAACGAGACCGCCAAGGTGGGTTGGGCCGAGTTCCTCACCAACGCGGGCGACGCCGGAGGCGAACTCGATCCCCACATCCACAGCAGTGCGGCCGACGCCCCATCTGGCATGTTGGGCGACGACGACGTGGCGTGGTTCGACGAGCGTGGGCCCGCCCATCTGATCGAGCAGATCACCATCCCGACGTTGTTCGTCCAGGGCACGGTCGACACCTTGTTCACCCTGGATGAAGCTGTCGCCAACCACCGGACCCTGGTCGACCAGGGAGTTCCGACCGCGATGGTGTGGTTCTGCGGCGGGCACGGGGTCTGTTCGAGCCACGCGTCCGATTCGAGCCTCGCCGATCAGGCCACCTTCGACTGGCTCGCCCGTTACCTGAAGGGCGACGACTCTGTCGAGGTGGTCAGCGGCATCACCTTCGTCGATCAGAACGGTGAGTGGTGGCACATCGACGGACTCGATCTGGCCGACGGAACCGTGTCGGAGACCGGAAGCGGCCTACTCGATCTGATCAACGAAGGCGGCGCCGGGCCCCTTGCTCCCCTTCAGGCCGACGACATGTTGTCGGGGCTGGTCGAGAGCTTCACCACCGCATCGGCCGAGAACGCCGTCGAGGTGGTCATCGAATCTACCGATGAGGTGATGGCCCTCGGGGCACCGAAACTTACCCTGACCTACTCCGGCACGGTGGCCGAAGGGCCGGGCATCACCCGCGTGTTCGCCCAGCTCATCGACGGCGAGACCGGCCTGGTGCTCGGCGACCAGATCACGCCCATCGCCGTCACCCTCGACGGCGAGAACCACACCACCGAAGTCGACCTCGAGATCGTCGCCCACCACCTGGCCCCTGGTGCGACGATCAGGCTCCAGTTGGTGGCTACCACGGTCGCCTATGCCACCCCGATGCTCGGCGGCTCGATCACCTTCGAATCGGTCGAGATCACCGTGCCAACCACCGCCAAGGCCACTGCCGTCGGCTGACCCAGGCCCTGGCCCGAGGCTTCTCACCCCGCGTCGTCGCTCGGCGGACGGCGCCGCCGGAGCAGCTCCGGGCGACGAGGCAGCCGCGGGTTGATGGCGAACGGGTAGCGGGGAACGCCGGGCGGGGCGGGCACCTTCGGCGCGCCGTCGGAGCGCTCGGTGTCGGTGCGCAGGGCATCGGCGGCATCCTCGGGATCGACGCCCGCCACCGTCACCACGTCGAGGCTCACCACCCGCGCCGCCGCCAACATGGTGGTCATCTCGGCCCCTTTGCCCGACAGCCCGATGATGCTCCGGCCCGCCTCCAGGGCTTGGTCGGCCGCGCCTTGACGGATGGCGCGGTCACCGGGATCGTTGCCCATGGCCGATACCTGGCGGGCGAGTTCGTCGATCAGCGGCGCCAGCGCCTCGCACACCGAACTCTGGTCGAGCACCCGCCGATCGGCCACCGACCGGGCGAAGAACACACAGCTCGATGCCAACAGGTCGAGATGGCCGGCGTTCTCGCTTTCCTGCACCACCGGTTCGATTCGCCCCCGCCAGATCGCCGACCGGCGAGCTACCCGGCGGCTGGCCGAACGCAGGCGGGCCAGTTCGGTCAGTTGGTCGCGTAGACCACGCAGAGACAGGGTGGCCTCGTCGGCCTGATCGAGGTCGCCGGCTTCGAGGGCTCGGGCCACGTCGGCCAGCGCAGCACCGATCTTGGCCAGAGAATCGGCCGATGCCCGGCGCACCAGGCTCACCGGCTCGGGCGACAGCAGGACCTGGCTGAACACCAGTGCGACCCCCGCCCCCACCAACGCATCGGCGAGCCGGTGCAGGCCGGCTTCGCCTCCGGAGGCGGTGACGGTGAGGATGGCCGCGGCCGCGGCCTGCACCCGCACCAGGCGGGGGCCACGCAGAGCCCGGGCCATGGCCATACCCACAAATACCGCCAGAGCCAGCCGGCCGTATCCCTCCCCGAGCACCAGCACCGTCAGCTCGCCCGCGATGATGCCCACCATCACCCCCAACAACAGGCGGATGGCGTTGGAACCGCGCTCGCCCAGCGGAGAGCTGAGCGCCACCACCGCCGAGATCGGAGCAAAGAACGGCTCGCCGTGGGTGCCGATCTGCAAGGCGATGAACCACGCCAAGGTGGCGGCGGCGGTGAGCTGCAGAAGGGGGATGCTCGCCTGGGGCGCACGACGGAGACGCTTCACCACACCGCGCCACCACCGAGGCTCGGTCACTCGGGTATCTCGGCGGGGACCATGACCGGTTCACCCTTGCGCTCGGCCAGTTCGGCCACCACCTGGCGGAAGGCATCCTCGGTGAGGGGGTAGGCGAACATGATCACCGCGCCCACGACGATGACCGCCGCGGGCAGCGCCCCCATGGCGACCCGGATAGAGGTCACCGCTGCGTCGGTCTGGCTCTCGGCGCCCGACACGTAACCCCCCAGTCCGAGGGTGTAGGCGGCCGCCGCACCTCCGACGCCTTGGCCCGCCTTGCGGACAAACGACAACAGGGCGTAGCTGCTGCCTTCGGCGCGGACACCGCTGTTCCATTCGCCGTAGTCGACAGTGTCGGCCTGCAGGGCGAAGATCAAGGTGTTGACCACACCGAGCCCGAGGCCGTAGAGCCCGAGAAAGGCCAGCCCCACCGCGGGAGTGGAGCCGGGCGCCAGGGCTATCCCGATGCCGCCGATCACAGCGATCGCGCTCGAGACCAGATAGGCCCATTTCTTGCCCAGCCGGGTGACCGCCGTCGGCACCACCGCTGCCGCGGCCAGCATGCCCACGGTCTGGATGACGACCATCACGATGTAGAGGTCGGCGTCGCCCAACACGTCGCGGGCGTAGTAAACGCCGACGGTCTGCACCGCGAACATGCCGGTCAGGAACATCAGGGTGGACGCGCACAGAACCACCAGAGGTCGGTTGTGGCGCAGCATGGCGACGGTGTCGGCCATGGAGGCCGAGGGCATCTCCCGGGATACCTTCTCCTCGGTGGTCGCGAAGCACCACACATACAGCAGGTAGCCACCGATGGCGAAGACGATGGTGGTGATGGTGAGCGACCGCTGCAGGTTGGTGGCGTTGGAGATCTGGGGCGAGACGACCGCCGCGATCAACAAGATCGTGAGGCTGGCCGCCACCATCCGTGCCGTCGACATCCTGGCCCGTTCGTCGGCGTCCTGGGTCATCACCGCGGCCAACGACCCGTAGGGGATGTTGACGAAGCTGTAGGCCAACGAGAACACGGCGTAGGAGACGTAAGCCCACACCAGCGCGCCGGTGACGCTCAGACCCGACGGGATCGAGAACAGCGCCACCAGCGACAGCAGCAACGGGATGGAGGCGAACAGGAGGTAGGGGCGGAACTTCCCCCACCGGGTTGACGTGGCATCGACCCTCCGCCCGGCGTAGAGGTCGGTGAATCCACCCCACACCCGCACGACCAGGAACAGTGTTCCTGCCGCACCCGCCCCGATCCCGACCACGTCGGTGTAATAGATGAGAAGGAATGCGGACGCCATGGAGAACGTCAGGTTGTTGGCCACGTCGCCGCTGGCGTAGCCGAGGTACTGGCGCAGCTTCATGAAAGCTCCCGGGCCGCAGGTCGCCCGGGCCGGTCAGAGTTCAGCACGCCAGCGCCGCCGGAGGTGGGCCGTTACCGCCTTGGGACGACGATCCCGGGTGAACACGCCCTTCTTGTTGCCATCGACCCGCATGATCCCCGACTTGGTGGCGAAGTCGGCGAAGTTCCAGATCTGCTCACCGATCACCGAGTCGATCCGGTCGAACACCGCGTGCGACATGGCGAGCAGTTCGGTCTGGTACTCCTCGGTCCAGGGGTCGGGGATCACCGCGTGTAGACCGCCGAGGGTGTCGCCGCCGTACTCAGTCATGATGATCGGCTTGTGGTGGTTGGCCTCCCACGCCCGCAGCTCGGCCTCGAGGTTGGCTTCGGCCGCGGCGAGATCGCCCGTGTCGACGTACCAGCCGTAGTACCGGTTGAGCATCAGCACGTCGAACAGGTCGCTGATCTGGTCCTTGTCGGCGGGAGCCAACATGACGTTGACGAATCCGACCGGCCGCGACGGATCGAGGCGACGGGCCTCCGCGGCCAGCGGCTCGAAATAGGTGCGGGAGGCGTCGGTGTCGGACTCGGGCTCGTTGGCGATGCTCCACAGCACCACACAGGGATGGTTCTTGTCGCGGGCGATCATCTCCTCGATGGTGCGGCGATGCGCTTCCTGGGTGGCGTCGTTGATGGTGTCTTCGGTGAAGGTGGTGAAACCTTGCGAACCGAAGATCCCGCCACCGAGACCCATGTTGATTCCGACCGCCGGGGTCTCGTCGATCACCACGATGCCGTGCCGATCGGCGTAGTCGTAGACCTCCTCGGCATATGGGTAGTGCGAGGTCCGCAGCGAGTTGGCTCCCAGCCACTCGAGTAGGGCGAAGTCATGGACCATCGACGCGTCATCGTGGCCCTTGCCCCGCAGTTGGTGGTCCTCGTGCATCCCGAACCCCCGAAAGTAGAAGGGCTCGCCATTGATTAGGAACCGGTTGCCCTCGACCGCCACCGTGCGGATCCCAACCGGCAGCGGGTAGCTGTCGAGCACCTTGTCATCGTCATTGTCGGTGTCGAGCACCTCGGTGACCAGCTCGTAGAGGTAACCCTCGCCGGGGCGCCAGGGATGGACATCGGCCACGTTGAGCTCGCCGGCAGCTCCGGTGCCGCTGGCCACCTCGTTACCTTCGGAGTCGAGCAGACGCACCCGGACGCGGCCGCTCGCATCCCCGGCGTCGCCGCCGAGAACCACTTCGTAGGCGACGGTTCCGCGGCTGCCATCGAGCCCGGTGACCACGGTGAGGTCCTCCACATAGGTGGGTGCTGTCGAGTAGAGCCACACCGAGCGGTGCAATCCCGCGTAGTTGAAGAAGTCGTGGAAGTAGATCTGACGCGGCCCGTGGTCGGTGTCCTCGACGTAACCCGGGGGGATCGACTGCCAGGTAAGCACGTTGTCGACCACCACGCTGATGAGGTTGGTGCCACCGACCTCGACCACCTCGGTGATGTCGGCTTCGAAGGGGGTGTACCCGCCTTCGTGCTCGGCGACCTGCTTACCGTTGACCCAAACCACCGCCCGGTGCGTGGCCGATCCGAAGCGGACGACCACCCTCCGCCCCGTCCACGAGGCCGGGACCAGGAACGACCGCTGGTACCAGACCTCACCGACGTGATCGCGGTAAGCGGCGTCAGGGATCACGTCGTTGTAGCTCGACGGCACCGGCATTTCCCGTGACTTCGGCAGCCGGTTCTGCCACCCCTCCTCCCGGCCGCTGCCTGCGGTATCGAGACTGAACTGCCAGAGTCCGTCGAGACTGACTCGGTCGCGGGTAGGCGTGGGTCGGACCGTGAGCATGGTTCCTCCTCGGACGAGAGCACCAGCGCGACCTGGCAGACCCATGGGTCAGCCAGCGCCGGGTGGGGTATACCTACCCCCGTCGAGAGGAGTTCCATGTTCGCTGAGCGAATCACCGACAGTGTCGCCTACCACGCCGAGGGGCCGGTGTGGTCCAGATCTTGGGGTGGACTGCGTTGGGTCGACATGCTCGACGGCGACATCCTGGCCCTGAACGACGACGGCTCGATCGACCGAAAGCACATCGACAAGGTGGCTGCCGCCTTGCGCCCCCGGAGAGGCGGAGGCGCGGTCATAGGCATCGAACGCGGTTTTGCCTTCGAGGAGCCCGACGGCGAGATTCGACGGCTCGATCCCCTCTGGGGAGACGACGAGCAGATACGCATGAACGAAGGCGGCTGCGATCCCCAGGGTCGCTTCTACTGCGGGACCATGAGCTATGAGCGCACTCCCGGGGCAGGCAAGGTTTACCGGCTCGACCCCGACGGCTCGGTCAGCGTGGCGATCGAGGGCACCACCATCTCCAACGGCCTGGACTGGAGTCCCGACGGGACCCTCGCCTACTTCAACGACACCGAGACCTACCAGGTAGCGGTGTTCGACCACGACCCCGAGAGCGGGCCAGTCAATCGACGGGTGCTAGTCGAAATCGACCCCGACGACGGACGGGCCGACGGGCTGACCGTCGACTCCGAGGGTGGGGTGTGGGTGGCCCTCAATCGGGGCGGCGCCGTGCACCGATACACCCCCGAAGGGCGCCTCGACGCGGTGATAGAGGTGCCGGTGAGCAAGGTCACCGCCTGCACCTTCGGCGGCGACCGACTCGACCAGCTCTACATCACCACCTCCCGCGAGAACCTCGAACCGCACGAGGAACCAGCGGCCGGCTCGCTCTATATGGCTGAGGTGGGCGTGGTCGGCCAACCGGTGAGGGAGTTCGCCGGGTGAGCGGGCGGTCGATCCGCCGCCTCGTGATCTTCGGGGCCACCGGCGACCTCGCCGGGCGCTACCTCCTTCCGGGGTTGGCCGCGCTGGTGTCGACGGGCGCGATCGACAGCGACCTGGAGGTCGTAGGGGCAGCGAGGAGCGAGCTCGACGACGACGGATTCCGACAGCACGTGGCCGAGAGGTTGGAGAAACACGCCTCCGAGGTCGACCCCGCCGCTCGCCAGAAGTTGGTCGAAGCGATCTCGTACCGCCAGGTCGACCTGGGCGAGGCCGACCAGGTGGCGGCGGCGGTCGGCGACGACGGTCAGCCGGTGGCGGCCTACCTGGCGTTGCCTCCGTCTACCTACGCCACCGTGATAACGACGCTGGCCGAGGTCGGGCTCCCGCCCGGCAGCAAGGTGATCATCGAGAAGCCCTTCGGGCACGACCTGGAGAGCGCCCGGGAGCTGAACGAACTGATCGATCGCACCGTGGGTGCGGAGTCGGTTTTCCGGGTCGACCACGTGCTGGCCATGCCCACGGTGCAGAACCTGCTGGCGCTTCGCCGATCGAGCCGACTCCTCGAAGCGGTGTGGAACAGCGACCACATCGAACGGGTCGACATCTTGTGGGACGAGACCCTGGCCCTCGAAGGCCGGGCCGGGTTCTACGACGGGACCGGGGCGCTGGCCGATGTGGTCCAGAACCACCTGTTGCAGGTACTGGCGGCGGTGGCCATGGAACCTCCGGACGATTTCTCCCCCGCCGAGCTGCACCGGCGCCGGACCGAGGCGCTGAAGGCGGTACGAATCCCCTCGGAGTCCGACGCCGCCGACCGTTCGGTGCGGGGTCGGTACTCCGCCGGCACCCTGGCCCCGCCCCCGACGGGCTCGGGCGAGGACGTTCCCTCCTATGTCAATGAGGAGGGAGTCGACCCCGACTCGGGCACCGAGACCTTCGCCGAACTGGTCCTCGATCTCGACACACCTCGCTGGACGGGCACCCCGTTCCGACTCCGCACGGGCAAGGCGCTCGGTACCCGCCACAAAGGGGTGGTCCTGCGTTTCCGTCGACCCGACCGGCTCAGCGACGACCTTTCGGAGCCCGCCGACGAGCTGCACATCGGCATCGACGGCCCCACCACGCTCGAGGTCCACCTGACCGGCGCCCAGCCGGGCATTCCCCCGGTGGCGGCTCCGATCCACCTCGAGGGCGATCCGCCGCCTAGTGAGCTGAGCGCCTACGCCCACCTGCTGGGCGCGATTCTGGCGGGCGACAACCGCTGGTCGGTCACCCCCGAAGAGGCCGAACAGTCGTGGCGCATCGTTGCGCCCTTTGTGGCGGCCTGGGAATCAGGTGCCGTCGCGTTGCAGGAGTATCCGGCCGGTTCGTCCGGTCCGGCCAAGGAGTGACGAGGCCGGTCACCGGGTAAGCGGCCGGGATGGCACCTACCAGACCCGGCCCGAGGCGAGGCCGATGACGCTGATCGGCTACCACGCGTCCCACGAGCAGCACCCACCGAGTGACCTTCTGTCTTACCTCCGCCAAGCCGAGGAAGCAGGGTTCGCAACGGCCATGTGCTCTGACCATTTCCATCCCTGGAACGACGAACAGGGTCACTCGGGATTCGCCTGGTCGTGGTTGGGGGCAGCTCTGGAGGCCACCTCGTTGCCCATGGGCACGGTCTGCGCGCCCGGTCAGCGCTACCACCCGGCGATCATCGCCCAAGCGACCGCCACCCTGGCCGAGATGTACCCCGGCCGGTTCTGGTTGGCGGTCGGTAGCGGCGAGGCCCTCAACGAACACATCACCGGCGACCCCTGGCCCTCCAAGACCAGACGCAATGAGCGGTTGGCCGAATGCGTCGAGATCATGAGGGCGTTGTGGCGGGGCGACACCGTCACCTACCGAGGCCATGTAGTGGTCGAAGACGCCCGGCTCTACACCCGGCCCGATCCCGAACCCATGATCGTCGGCGCCGCCCTGACCCCCGCCACCGCCCGCCGGGTGGGGCTGTGGGCGGATGCCCTCATCACCGTCGCCCAGCCGGACGACCAGCTCCGGGCCATGGTCGACGCCTTCCGGGCCAGCGCCAACGTCGACCGGCCGATGTTGCTCCAACTCCCGCTCTCATACGCACGTAGCCCCGAAGGGGCGCTGGAAGCCGCCCACCGGCAGTGGCGGACCAACATCTTCGCCAGCCCCGTCCTGGCCGACCTCCGGATGCCCGAGGATTTCGAGGCCGCGGCCGAGTTCGTCACCCCCGCCGACGTGGCGAACTCGGTGCTGGTGTCAGCCGACCCTTCCGAGGTGGCCGACCGCATTGCCGCCTTGGCCGATCTCGGCTTCGACCAGATCCTTCTCCACAACGTCCACCCCGACCAGAGATCGTTCATCGATGATCTCGGCGAACACGTGCTCCCCCGGGTACAGCAGTGACCGACGACTACCTTCCGATCGAGGACCATGGCGCCATCGGCAACCTGCGCACCGTGGCGCTGGTGGGGCGCGACGGCGCCATCAGCTGGTGCCCTCTGCCTGACCTCGAGAACGCCAGCGTCTTCGCATCCATCCTCGACCACGACCGAGGCGGCCTGTTCAGGGTGCGGGCCGTCGGCATCGGACGGGGCGACCAGCGCTACATCAAAGACACCAACGTCCTGCAGACGATCTTCGAGACCGGCGACGGGCGTCTGGTGGTCACCGACTGCATGCCCCTCGACGGCGACCTCGACGGTATCGGCGGCACCACCACCGAACCCGAGATCCACCGTGTGCTTCGGGCCGAGGGCACCGACGTCGAGGTCGAGGTCGAGTGGAGCCCCCGCCTGCGCTACGGCAAGGACCGGCCCCAGATCATGTCGATCGACGGCGGCTTCCTCGCCTGGGATGGCGACGACGCACTGACCCTGGTCGGCCTCAGCGACGCCGAGGCCGAGATCATCGACGACGGCGCCACCCTGGTCGCCCGCTTCACGCTCAGGGCCGACCAGCGCCGGGCCATGGTGACCCGCTGGGGTCCGCACCCTCCGCCGTCCGACATCCAACATTCCGAGGCGGTCGTCGAGCGGGCGGTCGAATGCTGGCGCACATGGGTCAACAAGGCCGAAGCCACCGGCGACCGGGGGTGGGCCGCCCCGCACCAGGACCTGATCATCCGTTCCGAGCTGACCATCAAGTTGTTGAGCCACGGCGACACCGGCGCCATTGCCGCTGCCGCCACCACCTCACTGCCCGAGGAGATCGGCGGGGTCCGCAACTGGGATTACCGCTACAGCTGGATCCGCGACGCTGGCCTGGCCGCCCAGGCCCTGCATTCGCTCGGCCACGGTGACGAGGCGCGGGCCTTCATCAGCTGGGCCGAGGACGCGGCACGCGACCACCAGGGCGACGATCGGTCGATCCAGGTCGTCTATGGCCTGCACGGTGAGGTCGACCTGGACGAGTACGAGCTTCCTCACCTGGAGGGCTACCGCCGTTCGGCTCCCGTGCGGGTGGGCAACGGCGCGGTCGACCAGCTCCAGCTCGACATCTTCGGCGAGTTGATCGAAGCCGTCTACGAGCTGGTTCGGGTGGGCGACGAGGTGGGCGAGGAGATCCTGCGCTTCCTCCCAGAGGTGGCCGACGACATCTGCCGGTTGTGGCAGGAAGCCGACTACGGACTGTGGGAGCTGCGCACCGGGCCGTTCCACTTCGTGTACTCGAAGGCCATGGCCTGGATGGGGCTCGACCGCGCCATCGCCCTGGCGGCCGACGGGGTGATCGAAGGCGACGTCGATCGTTGGTCGAAGACCTGCGACCGGATCCGCGAGGAGGTGTTGGCCCGCGGTTTCGATTCCGAGTTGGGGGCGTTCCGCCAGGCCTATGAGCGCGACGTCCTCGACGCGTCGAACCTCATGCTGCCCCTGCTGGAGTTCCTACCCTTCGACGACCCCCGCGTGCAGGCCAACCTCGACGCCACGATCGAGGGTCTCACCGAGAACGGCCTGGTGATGCGGTATCGGGCCGACGACGGGATCGCCGGCGGCGAAGGGGCTTTCGGGCTCTGCACCTTCTGGCTGGTCGATGCCCTGGCCATGGGCGGACGGGTCGAAGAAGCCCGCGCCTTGTTCGAGCGGATGGTCCGCCATGCCAACCACCTGGGCCTCTACAGCGAGGAGATCGATCCCACCAGCGGCCGGTTCCTCGGCAACTTCCCCCAGGCGTTCAGCCACATCGGCCTCATCAACAGTGCCCTCTACCTGGCCTACGCCGAAGGCCGCGACTCCCCGGTTCCCGACCCCATCGGCTCCCCCGAACACCGCGCTCAACGCTCCAACCTCTGACCGCCCCTGCGCGGGGCGTCAGGTCCAGCCGGGGACGCGACCCGCGTTGGCGATCCAGTCGGCGAGATCGGACTCCGCCAACTCCTCGATGCTCTTTAGTTTGATGTAGCGCGAGCGGTCGGCGTCGCCGAGCGGGGGCGGCGAGTCGAAGTCGGCGCCGCCGTGGAACACCACGTTGATCGACTTGTGGTAGCCGGCCAGCTCGATGACCCACCCCAGCTCGCCCAGGCCGTAGTAGGCCTTGCTCCATTTGATGGCGTACTGGAGGCCGTCCAGGGTGTCGTGGATCAGCTCATCGACCTGGCTCAGCATCGGCAGCACCGCTGGCATGTTCGCCGTCTCGATCCATTCGGCGATCACCGCATGGCCCTTGTCGGAGGGTTCAGGCGGCTTGTGCGCGGATGTTCCCTTGATCTGCTTAGGCATCGGTTCATCTCCGTCGGTGGGGTTCGAAAACCCAAGTTAGCGAGGCGCGTCCGCTAGATGACGGCGAGGGACTCGAGGGCGGCGAGGTCGACTATCTCGATCCAGCGGCGTCCGCTGTTGATGATCTCCTCGCGCTGGAGGCGGGCGAGGATGCGGCTCACGGTTTCGCTGGCGGTACCGGTCAGGGAGGCCAGGTCGTCGCGCGACAGGGGGAGGTCGAGCAGCAGGCCGGTCGGGCGTCGTACCCCGACCCGGCTGGCCAGCATCACCAGGGCTCCCGCCACCCGCTGCTCGCTGGTGGCCACCGCCACTGCGTGGAGGTGGTTCCTGGCCCGCTCCAGTCGCTCGGCCACCTCCCGCAGACCCGCCCGTACAACGCTGGGGTACTGGTCGAGGATCTCGTCGAAGGTCGCTGCGTCGAGCCCGAGGACACACAGCGGGGTGAGCGCCCACACCGAGTCGGCGTAGGTGCTCTCACCCAGCGAGGGCAGGACCCCGAAGAAGTCACCAGGGCGGACGATGTCGAGCAACACGTCGGTGCCGTCGAGGCTGGGGCGCACCACCTTGGCCGAACCGGAGGCGACCACGTAAAGGCGCTTCGCCTCCTGTCCGGCATGGATGACCGCTTCGCCCGCATGGTGGTCCTCGATGCGGGTCCGAGCGTTGATCTCGGCCAGCTCGTCGTCGGTCAGCTCGGCGAAGAAGGGAACGTTGCCGAGAGATCGGACCCGGACATCGAGGGTGCATGAGGCGGCGTCGTGGTGGTCGACGCTGAGGGGAGTCCGTCGCTGGACCATGGGCTCACCCTATCGAGGGGGCTCGGCCGGTCTCGTAGGAGCCGGACTGCGTTGAGGACGACCACCACGACCGACACCTGGTGGACCAGCATCCCCGCTGCCATCATCACCGAGCCGGCCAGAACACCGGCCAGCAGGGCGGCCACGGTGAACAGGGCGATGGCGACGTTCTGGCGGACGACCCGGGTGGTGCGCCGGGACAGTTCGATGGCGTCGGACACCCGGCTGAGCTGCCCCGACAGGATGCCGACATCGGCGGTTTCGACGGCGACCGCGGTGGCCGAGCCGCCGAAGGCGATCCCGACATCAGCGGTGGCGAGCGCCGGGGCGTCGTTGACTCCGTCGCCGATCATGGCCACCACGTGACCGTCGGCTTGGAGGCGCCCAATGGCCGCCAGTTTGTCGTCGGGGGTGAGGTCGCCGAACACGTTGTCGATTCCGATCGCTGAGCCGACTGCGTCGCCCACCAGTTGGGCGTCACCGGTGAGCATCACGATGTCGTTGACCCCGATGGCCCGGAGGCGGGCGATGCCTTCGGCGGCATCAGGGCGGGCTTGGTCGGCCAGTCCCAAGATTCCGATGACGGTGCCGTCGTCGATGACCAGCATCGAGGTGCGGCCCTGGAGCCGCAGTTCGTCGAGGCGGGGATGAATGGCGGACTCGACGGCCACACCCAGTTCGTCCGCGAGGCGAGGGGTTCCGACGGCAACGACCCGGCCCTCGTGCACGGTCTCGACTCCGGCCCCGGCGTGGTGGACGAACACGTCGTGGTCGACGTCGGGTTCGATGCCGTGCTCGGCGGCCGCGGCCAGGATGGGGGCGGCGAGCGGGTGTTCCGAGCCGGCTTCAGCCGCCGCGGCGGCGGTCAGGATGTCGTGGCTGGTGACGCCGTGGGCAACAGGGATGATGTCGGTCAGACGGGGCGTGCCCAGGGTGAGGGTGCCCGTCTTGTCGAAGGCCACCGCGGTGACCTTGCCCACCTGTTCGAGGTGCTCACCGCCCTTGATGAGGATGCCGTCGCGGGCGGCCCGGCCGATGCCGGCCACCATCGAGACCGGCATCGAGATGACCAGTGCTCCAGGGCAGGCGATGACCAACAGGGTGAGGGCGAGCTCGACCTGGCGGGTCACGGCGTAGGTGACGATGGCCAGGACCACGATGGCGGGCGTGTACCAGGCGGCGAAGCGCTCCATGGCTCGCTGCGCCGGGGCCTTCGATTCCTGGGCTTCTTCGACCCGGTGGATGATGCGGGCCAAAGCGGTGTCGGCACCGATGCTGACGGCTCGGACCTCGATGAGGCCGCCGGAGCTGACGGTTCCGGCATAGACCCCCGCGCCAGCGGTCTTTTCGACCGGTATCGACTCGCCGGTGATGCTGGCTTCGTCGACCGCGGCCCGGCCGGCCACGACCTCACCGTCGACGGGGATCTTGCCTCCGGGGCGGACGATGACAATCTCGCCGGGCTCCACCTCGGAAGGGGCGACGACGATCTCTTCGCCGTCGCGGCGGACGGTTGCGGTCTCGGGGGCCAGGTCGAACAGGGCGGCCAGGGCGTGGCGGGTGCGGCCCACGGTCGTCCGTTCGAGGGCGCCGCCGAGAGCGAACAGGAAGGTGACCGCCGCGCCCTCCCACAGCTCGCCGATGATGAACGCACCGCCCACGGCGATGGTGACCAGCGCTTCGATACCGATGCGGCGGATGCGCAGGTCATGGAACGCCCGCAGCGCGATGGGACGGCCAGCGACGATGGTGGCGGCGACAAGGCCGAGGTCGAACAGAGGCGCCGACCAGATGCGGGCGAGGAAGGCGAGGGCGATCAGGAGCCCGCTCGCCAGGGGGATGGCCCACGGCCCCCGCGCCAAACGGCGCAGGGGCCCGGGTTGGTCGGTCATGTCGGGCTGCTCGCCCTTGGCCTGGCGGCCAGTGGTGGTGAGGGTGGCCACTAGAACCCCCTCGGCGCAGCGGCGTATCCGGCCTCGCGGATCGCCTTGATCAAGGCCTCGACGGAAGCCAGGTCGGGGTCGTGGACGACCTCGATGCGGCCGGTCGAGAAGTGCACGGTGCCCTTGTCGACACCGTCGAGCGCGGCGAGGCGCTTTTCGATCTTGGCGATGCACGACGGGCAGGACAGCTCGTTGCTGTAGAGGTTGGTCGTGCGGAGTTTGGTGGTGGTTGGAGCGGATGCGGTCTTGGTCATGGTGACCTCCTGGGTGGGGCCACGACGGGGTTTCGTCGTGACGGTGATCTCCTATGGATCGACCGTACGACGGGCCGCTGTCTTGGTCTCTGACCTGGATCAGTTACCCGCGCACGGCGGGGATTTCAGGGCTCTGATCGTCGGGATCAGATGCTCCCCCACCTCTGAACTCCACCACTGCGCAAGAAGGTGCCCGCGACGAGAACATCCTCACGCAGTTGTCGCTAAGGTCGCCCCCGGTCACAGGTTCGGTGGCCTTGGGGGGACGCAATGACGAACTCGGGCACCACTGGCCTCGCCGACGCGAACGACGAAATTCTGCGCGCCGCCGTCGCCCGCGCCGACATACCGGCCCTGTTGCCCGCACTGGCCGCGGCCACCGGCGACTTGGCCCTCATCCCGCCGAAGCTGAAGCCGCAGATAACCGCCAGCATGGACCCGACCTTCGGACTCAGCCCCGACCAGATCGAGCACGGCCGCGACCTCGGTTTTCGGGCCCTGCAGGCTCTGAGGGACCATCCGCCGACATCGACGTTTCCCAGCCGTGAGACCCTGACCGCGATCCTGAGCTGGGCCGCGGGCGGGGTCGACATGGCGCCCTATCTCGATCTGGCCCGTGAGGAACTGGCGATGGGCGAAGACCTCCGCCGGCCCGCGTGGAACAAGGAGACGATCGCCCCCGACCGCTCCTTTCGGGTGGTGATCGTCGGCGCCGGCATGAGTGGGATCGTCGCCGCCCACCGACTGCGCCAAGCCGGTGTCGAGGTGGTGGTGGTCGAGAAGAACTCCGAGGTGGGTGGAACCTGGCTCGAGAACACCTATCCGGGTTGTCGGGTCGACGTCTCGAACCTGTTCTACAGCTACTCCTTTGCCCAGCGTGACGATTGGCCCGAGTTCTTCTCCAGCCAACAGGTGCTGCTCGACTACTTCCGGGGAGTCGTCGATTCACACGGACTGCGGTCGCTGATCCGGTTCGACACCGAAGTCGTGGCGATGGCCTACGACGACGACACCGTCACCTGGCGAGTCGATGTCGTGGCCGCCGACGGGACCCCCGAAACCATCGAGGCCCATGCTGTGGTGACCGCCGTCGGCCAGCTCAACCGCCCGGCCTACCCCGACATCGCGGGCCGCGAGACCTTCGCCGGAGCCAGCTTCCACTCGGCCCGGTGGGACCATTCGATCGATCTCACCGATAAGCGGGTGGCCATCATCGGCACGGGCGCGAGCGGCGCCCAGTTCATCCCGGTGGTGGGCGAGCGGGCAGGTCACCTCACCGTGTTCCAGCGAACACCCGGCTGGTTCATCCCCTCGCCCCAGTACACCGACCGGATCGCCCCCGAGATCCAGTGGCTGCGCCGAAGCGTCCCCGGCTACACCCACTGGAGTCGGTTCCTGACCTTTTGGCGCGCCGTCGAGGGCATGCGCCCCATGGCCATCGTTGACCCAGACTGGGACGACGGGGAGCTGTCGGTCAGCGCCGCCAACCAGCGCATGCGTGAGTTCCTCACCCGCTACCTGGAGACCGAGTTCGCCGACCGGCCCGACCTCCTCCCCCAGGTCATCCCCCGGTACGCGCCGTTCTCCAAGCGGTTCATCCTGGACAACGGCGCCTGGGCCCGCACGCTCAAGCGCGACACCGTCTCGCTCGTGAGCGAGCGCATCGCCGAGATCGCGGCCGAGGGTGTCCGCACCGCCGACGGCACGCTCCACGAGGTCGACGCCATCATCTACGGCACGGGGTTCGCGGCGTCGGACTTCCTCACCCCCATGAAGGTGACAGGGCGCCGGGGCCAGGACCTGCACAACACCTGGGGCGGCGACGCCCGCGCCTACCTCGGCATCACCCTGCCGGGGTTCCCCAACTTCTTCATGCTCTACGGACCCAACACCAACCTGGTGGTCAACGGCAGCATCATCTACTTCTCGGAGTGCCAGACCAACTACATCGTCGGGTGCATCGAGCAGATCCTCGCCAACGACATCCGAGCCATCGATCCCCGCCGCGAAGTGCACGACTCCTACAACGCGCGGATCGACGAGGCCAACCTCACCATGGCGTGGGGAGTCTCGACGGTGAGCAGCTGGTACAAGAACGCCACGGGACGCACAGCCCAGAACTGGCCCTTCAGCCTGCTCGACTATTGGCGTCAGACCCGTCGTCCCGAGCTCGGCGACTACCACCTGATCTGAGCCGACGCCGAACCGCCAAGCGGGACCGGGCTACTCGGTGGCGCCGCCGACGTAGCTGCCGAAGCTCCACGGGTTGCCCTCGGGGTCGCTGATTGAAAAGCCCATGCCACCCGGGTCGTAGTGCGGCTCAGCGGGCGGGCGGATCACCTCGACACCGGCGGCCTGGCAGCGTTCCCACACGGCCTGGGGGTCCTGGGTGATCACGTACTGGCCGCCCTTCTGGCCCGGCTCGGGCACGAAGACGTTGTCCGGGTCGGCGCTGGCGACCTGGATGATGCCTCCTTCGGGCCAGCGGTACTCGCTGTGGACCACCTGTCCGTCGGGTCCCCGCACCAGCACCAGCTCCTCGAACCCGAGCACCTCGGTCACGAAGCGGATTCCGGCATCGACATCGTGGTAGGCGACCACGCCCCAGATCCCGTCGACGTAGGGCTGTCCGGCCCGGGGCCCGGTGACGACCCGGAAGGGCGAACCGTCGGCCCGGGCGGCGTACTCGTCGAGGCCTACCGGTTCGATCGTCTGGGACAGCATCCACCGGTGTCCGAACGGGTCGACGAGGGTTCCGTGGCGAGCACCGTGGGGTTGGTCGGCCGGTTCGGCCAGGGCGCGAGCACCGGCGGTGACCGCTCGGGCATAGATGGCATCGACATCGGCCACCTCGAGGTGGATGGCCACGGTGGTGCCACCGACGCTACGGGGCGAGACCACTCCCATCTCGACGTACTCATCGGAGAGCATGAAACGGGCGCCGTCGACGCCGAGCTCGGCGTGGCCGAGTCGGCCGTCGTCGCCGACGACCCGGAAGGCCTCGACCGCGCCGAAGGCGGCGACATACCAGTCGATGGCGGCCGGTCCGTCGTTGACGCACAGATAGGGGGTGGTGGTGAGTTCGGGTTTGGGGGTCACCGGATTCCTCCCGGGGAGCTGGACGGTGGGGATGAGGGCGGGGTCGAGTTCAAGCGCGGCGATCATGCGGGCCCGCAACGTGCTGGCGAAGCCGGGGCGCGGAGCCTGAGGCTCGATCGGCGCCGCGAGCTGATCGAAGGGGTCGGTCATGGCGCCATCCCGTTGTCGTAGCGGGCCCGAAAGGCGGCTTTGGCCCTCACCAACAGCACCTCGGTGGCGCCTTCGGTGCGGCCGAGGCAGTGGGCGACCTCCCGGACGGGAAGCCCGTCGAGGTAGCGCAGCGTCAAGGCGCTGCGGTGGTGAGGACCGAGATCGGCCAGAGTGGCGCGGGCGAGGAGCTGGTCGAGATGGACGTCCCAGTCGTCGACCGGCGGGACAGGCGGCTGGTGGGGTTCGCGTTCGCGTTCGCGGCCTTCGCGGCGCCAGTGGTCGACGAGCTTGTTGCGGGCCACCGTGATCAGCCAGGCCGCGGTCAGCTCAGAAACGCTTCCTTTGCGCACGGCATCGACCGCGGCCAGGAACGTTTCGGACGTGAGGTCCTCAGCGACGGTGGCCGACCCGCAGCGCGAAACCAGGTATCCGTAGACGTCGGGCAGCGCCCGGTCGTAGAGCTCGATCAGTTCTCGGCGCTGGTCACCAGCTGAGCTCGGCGGACTCATCACCCCTCCATCGCCCCACGGGCCCCAATTCCTACACCCAGGGCACCAATGATGAATGGATTCCGCCCCCCGGGGCCGTGCCTAGCCCCGTGGTTTCAGACCCCGACTCGGGCCGACTGGTCGGCGAGGATGTCGCGCACCATTGGGATCACCTTGGTGCCGTAGAGCTCGATGGCCCGCATCGAGTGCTCATGGGGCATGGGTCCGTTGCTGTACTTGAGGTCGAACCGGTCGAGGTCGAGGGTCTTGATGGTCTTCGCGATCTTGCGGGCCACCGTTTCTGGCGACCCGACATAGAGCGATCCGTCGGGGCTCGCCTCACGGTCGAACTCGGCCTGGCCCATGGGGCCCCAACCTCGTTCGGCCCCGATGCGGTCGCGGTTGGCCTTGAAGTGGAGGTAGAGCTCCTCTCGGGCCTGTTCGTCGGTGGGGGCGATGTGGCCGGGCGAGTGGACGGCGACGGGGAGGCGGTCGCGTCCGAACTCCTCGAGGGCGCGGTGGTACAGGTCGACCAGGGGCTCGAAGCGGGCCGGGTCGCCGCCGATGATGGCGAGCATCAGGGGCAGGCCGTGCCTGGCGGTACGAACCACCGACTCCGGGCTACCGCCGACGCCGATCCAGGTGCGCAGCGAACCGGATTCGGTCGTGGGATAGACCTGCTGGTTCCTCAACGGGGAGCGGGTGCTGCCTGACCAGGTGACTGGCTCCTCGTCGAGAAGACGGACGAACAGGTCGAGCTTCTCCTCGAACAGCACCTCGTACTGGGACAGGTCGTAGCCGAACAGTGGGAAGGACTCGGTGAACGACCCGCGGCCGACGGTGACCTCGGCCCGACCGTTGGAGATGGCGTCGAGGGTCGAGAACCGCTCGAAGACCCGGACCGGGTCGTCGGAGCTGAGGACCGTGACGGCGGAGCCGAGGAGGATGCGCTCGGTCCGAGCGGCGATGGCGGCGAGCACGACGTCGGGAGAGGTGACGGCGAAGTCGTCGCGGTGGTGCTCGCCGATCCCGATGGCGTCGACCCCGACCTGGTCGGCGAGGACGCCCTCCTCGACCACGTCCCGGATCACCTGGGCGGGATGGACCCGCTCACCGTCGAGGGTCTCGGTGACGTCGCCGAACGTGTCGAGGCCGAAGGCGACCTCGGAGCTGTGCTGGTCCATGGGACGGCCCTCCGTACAGATAGTTGAAGTCTCAACCAGTCCAACCGCAGGAGGCCCACGTCCATTCCCTCGCGGCCGGGTCCGCCTCAGTCCTGGGCGAAGAGGGGCAGGTCGAGCGGCGCCCGGTGCGTGCGCTTCAGCTCCGAGAACGCCGGCACGTCGACGAAGGTGCGCAGCGCGTCGTAGAAGGCCAGCGACGTCTCGTCGTCGGGGACGGCGCTGATGACCGGACCGAAGAGCGAGTTTCCGGTCGGGGGGTCGTAGGTGATGATCGGCGTGCCGACGTCGGGGCCGGTGCGGCGGAACGCCTCGTCGCTCTCGGCGACGAGGACCGCGTCGTAGGACTCGTCCTCGGCCGCCTCGGCCAGCGCGGCCGGGAGCCCGAGGTCGGCGAGGATCGCCGCGGGATCGGTCCGCTCGGCGGCGGTGGCCAGCCGCTCCGCGATGTCGCCCTCACCCGTGGTGTACCAGTAGCGCTCGCCGTAGGCCTGGTAGAGGCGCCCGACCGCCTCGTTGCCGTGCTGCTCCCGGGCGGCCGCGCAGATGCGGTGGTAGCGCCGGCTCCGCCGGTGGCCCTCGCGCATGCGCTCGGGCACGTCGTTGCCCTCGTTGATGTGCAGGAGGGAGATGAACCGCCACCCGACCTTGATCCCTCGGAGGTCGACGACCCGCCGGACCCACACCGACG